>CAYTDJ010000108.1:0-7752 GCA_964436265.1 uncultured Chloracidobacterium sp.
AAAAAGGCCCTGGCTGTAGCTAGCCAAGGCCACAAAACATATTCCGAGCCATTAATTACCCCTGAATGATCTTAGTGCCTTTCGGAGGACTGATAGCGAAAACCTCTGCTTTTACGGTTGCGTTTCGATCCACGTTATAAAGCAGGATCGTTGTTGAATCATTGTTCTTTTCAACCACCTTAGCCTGTACCGGCATCCCGTTAACGTCAACCCATAGATCGGCCGCCTTGTAACTCGTGGTGGTTTTTGGAGTAAGCTTGATATGGGCCGTCTTGACCGTTCCATTAACCGTCTCTTCGCCGATCCAGGCAACATCGTAATTCGCCCTCAGCTGTTCGCGACTCATGCTCATAAAGGCAAGAGCACCACCTGCCCCAGCATTCCCCTTTGCATTATCTACTTTACCTATGATCGCCTGTCCCAGACGGGGTCTATAGAGTATATATTGCCCCTTGCCGACGGCAAGATGCTCAACAACGGGCTTTGCCCAGTCAATTCTAACTCGAATCTGTTCTTTCACAGCAGACGGTAAATACTGGACGGTACCTTCGTAAAGATCATATTCATCAAGCTGCGCGTTATGCTTGCTCATCTTGATGTCCGATTTCAAGGACTTAAGTGCCTTGTTATTGTCGTCCATCTTCTTTAGCAACTTGGCGATCTCACCTTGCGCACTAGCATTAATAGCCGCTACTGCCGCGAATACTAATGAAAAAACTGCGATTGAAAATGATCTCTTAATTCCAGTCATATAAAACCTCAATTCGAGCCGTCAACGAAGATCGATCTCGTAAAACACCTCGCCCTTCTCGTTCGTTTTCTTTCGCCAATCTAGAACAACGGCATCCGGGTCACCGCTTAATTCCCTAACGCGTTTTTCGAGGATGCCTCTCTCGGACGAAAAGTCAGAAGATTGGACGATGAGACGCGAGGTCTGGGTTGCAAGCCTTTCTCTCTTATCAAACCATGACTTCGGTGTCAAAAATATGAAAGCAACGATCAAAAGGCAGAAAATGACATAGACCGATGTTTCTCGGCTGAAATCCCACAGAATGAATCGCTTCCAAAATGGCATCGTTATTGGTCAACGACATGACCATCACGCATGCGAATAATCCGGGAACATACCGCAGCAGCCTCGGGATTGTGCGTGATCATTATGATCGTCTGATTATATTTCTCGTTGAGTTCCTTGAACATCTCAAGCACGATCTCAGAATTCTCGGTGTCGAGATTTCCGGTCGGCTCATCCGCCAGAATTATGGCCGGACGATTTATCACTGCTCTGGCAAGAGCAACTCGCTGTTGCTCACCGCCTGATAGTTCAAGCGGCTTATGGTGCATTTTGTCTTCAAGCTTAAGCATCTTGAGGATCTCGCGGCGGTTCACATTGCTCTTGGCACCGTTCCCAAGGTGGATCTTTTCGGCGAGTTTCAGGTTGCCCTCAGCGGTCAATGTTGGAAAAAGATTGAATCGCTGAAAAACGAAACCTATCTTTCTTCGCCGAATATCGGTGCGTTGAGCGTCGGAGACCTTTGCCAGGTCTTCACCGTCGATAATTATCGACCCCGAAGTCGGACTCAACAAACCGCCAAGCAGATGCAGCAGAGTCGACTTTCCACAGCCGGATGGGCCCATGATCGCGACAAATTCGCCTTCCTCAACGCCAAGCGAAACGCCTCGTAGTGCGGGGACATCTAATTTTCCGATCTTATATGACTTCTTTAGATCTTCGGTCTTTAATATCGTGCTCATTAAAATCTACTGGATCCGTGCCGGTGCCGGCGGTTTATCGTTGGATCTCAGCGCGTTAAATTCCTGTAATTTCTTATCCAGATCTACCTCTTCCAGATCCCATGTGTTCTGCAAAACGAATGCCGACGCCGGATAGGTCTTACCTATCGTGACCGCTTCAGGTGTCTGATAGGTGAGCCGCATCGAGTACTTCTCCTGCGGCCTGGTAACGATGATCTGCAGCGGCAGTCTTGCGTATTCACCTGTTGAAGAGAGGTTTCCCTCCCGTCCGTAGGTAATGTCCGATTCGATCTCTCCATTAACGTCGAATAATTGTTGCCTCGCGAGTCTGATCCCGCCTACCCGGTCGAACCAAAAGCGGCGCGTCACCAGAAGTTCTCCTCCCGCAGTCCGGAGAAATTCATCAAGCAGGTAATAACCACGCACAACCTTCCGAGTTGACGACTTAGTACTGTCAGTCTCAACCTCTTCGGTTTGAAAGATCGTACTTCGAGTGTATAAGTGCTCGGTGTCGGTCGGCCTGACCAACATGGCGTCGGTAAAATGCTGCGGCCGCAGATTGGCAAAAGCGTTAACGTTCTGTTTAACTTCTCCGGGCATTTCGCCATCAGAAGTATTAAGTCCTTTTTGAAGTTTCGAATAGTCGGCATTGTTCGAACCGATCACGAACTTCTTATACTTTCCGCTGCCTCCGTCCTGAAGTATCGCAACGCGAAACTTCTCTCCGTCGGAAGTCATCTGGGCAACATCCGTTTTTATCACCGGAACCTGAACCTTGAGAAAAATACTGGCCGGACGCTGCACGACAACTTCCCCGTCAGCCGAACGGTATACTTCCTTTGAACCAAACTGCGCAAAAGAGTTATCCTCAAACTTCAGATCCATCTTCGCTCGCATGGAGCCGACCTTTGCAAACCGGTTCACCTCGTTCATCAGGTCAGCTTGAGTCGCATCTTCGGTCTTGAGCAGGATCGCGGTCTTGTTCTTGGTCTTTACCCCACAGCCAGAAACAAAAAGAGCGGACGCAGCTAGAATAAGGATCAACGATCGTAAAATGACTTTGCTAAATAACATCTTCGTTTTCTGATGTTGCTGCCTAACGCTCTGTTGCACTACAAAATATCGCGAAAAATACTCAATAAACGTATCAAATCGAAAATGATAACACGCAGATTTCGCGATTCCTAACCTGAAAAAGACGCGGTCGCGAAGGGGGTTCCCCGCTTCGCGACCGCGCCCTTTCGTTTTATTGGCCCTAGGCCGAAAACACACCTGAAATGCGCGTCAAATAGTCCTGCATGGTGAAAGCGAACATTATTGCCAACCAGAAAAAGCTAGCCACCGCACAAAGCCAAATAAGCCGCGGACTCCAGTAAACATGCATGAAAAAAAGCATTACGACCGACATTTTTGTTAGCGCGATGCCCAAGGCGACCAGAGTATTTGCCCCGGGAAAAATGTGGTCCATATCCACGGTTGCAGCGTAATAGGTTAAGATCGTCCCAACCACCAATACGGCAAAGACCGCGAGGTACTTGGGTATGGTCATGTGATCGTGTTCGATGTGTTCTTCTGACATACGTTGTAATTAATGTAAAAAGTGCCTGCCGAGCAAATAAAGCAAAGGAAACAGGAATATCCAGACGATATCGACAAAGTGCCAATAAAGTCCCGACATTTCGACCGGCATATAATAATCGATGCTAAAAGAGTTCCTCCATGCCATCCAAAGCAGCCATGCCATTATGCCTAACCCAACGATCATGTGGAGAGCGTGCAGGCCGGTCATGACGAAGTAGATATAAAAGAAGATCCGCACCTTGTCACGAAACTTCTCCGGATCGAGTTTTCCGTTCGAGTAATATCCAACCTGCTCCGCCTGGGTCAAAAACTTACCGTCCTCGGCCATTTTAGGCAGCTTCATGTCCTTTTCGACATCGATCTGAAACTCACCCTTTGGATTTGAATGGTGAACCGCAGGAGCCTCCGTCTGGGCCTCTGAAGCTAACGCTCGGGTCTCGAACGGGAGAACGACCGATGCGGCTTCCTTATGTTCTCCTTCCTTGACCTTCTTATTCCAGCCCTGTACGGGTACAAGACCGTGCTCGTACTTGTCGCGGTACTCAATGACCTTGACTCCCAGAAATGTGGTACCAAACAACATCGTGAGAACGATCATCACGACCTGCATATTCCGGTTACCCTTTTGTGCGTAGTAAACCGTCAACGCCATCGTCAGACTGCTAACGATCAGAACAAGCGTGTTTAGGCCGCCCCAGAAAGCGTCTAAGTGATTGCTTCCGGCGGCGAACGCCATCGGGAAGCGCGAACGGAAAACGAGATACGCCGTAAACAATCCGCCAAAGAACATGATCTCCTGCACAAGGAAGACCCACATCCCTATCGAGACGCTCTCTTCCTGTTGCTTCATGTCCTCGAACTGGTGCTGAAGCCCCGGTGCGTGGTAATGGAATTCTTCGTGTGTGTCTGCGTGTGACGACATAGATATTACGCTGGGCAAAACACCCGCATACTCAATAAATTAACTTACTACGGCCGCTGAATTTCTGTTTCTGGCACCTTCGAGATCAAGACCGCTCTCTTCGCCAAATTCATAAGCTTCCCACGTTACGACCGGCATTTTCTCAAAGTTTTCGGTCGGTGGCGGAGAACTTGTCCTCCACTCCAATCCGGGCAGCATCCATGGATTGTCTCCGGCAGGCTTACCCTTTATCAGAGAATGTCCCAGATAGACAACGGGCATCAAAAGACCAACACCGAGAACGGAGGCTCCCGCCGTTGAGAAGATATTCAATACCTGAAGCTCAGGCGGATACGAAGCGTATCGACGAGGCATTCCCTGATATCCAAGTATGAACTGCGGAAAGAATGTAAGGTTGAATCCTATAAAGACGAGCATGGCTGAGATCTTGCCCCAGAATTCCGAATACATCTTCCCAGTCATTTTTGGCCACCAGTAATGAATACCGCCGAGATACGCGATAACCTGACCGCCAACCATTACATAGTGAAAGTGCGCAACGACGAAGTAGGTATCGGTCAGGTGGACCGTAAGGCCAACGGACCCAAGGAACAACCCGGTCAATCCGCCGATCAGAAACAACCCCATAAAGCCAAGGGCGTAGAGCATCGGCGTGTCATATGAAACAGATCCCTTGTAGAGTGTCGCCGTCCAGTTGAACATCTTTATCGCTGAAGGCACGGCAACCACCATTGTCAGGAATGAGAACACGAGACCCGCATAGATCGATTGTCCGCTGACGAACATATGGTGTCCCCATACAAGGAAGCCAAATACAGCGATAGCGATCGACGAAAAGGCGATGAACTCGTATCCGAAGATCTTCTTGCGGGAGAAATTCGAGATCAGCTCCGAGATAACACCCATACCCGGCAGGATCATGATATAGACCGCCGGATGCGAATAGAACCAGAACAAGTGCTGGAACAGAATTGGATCGCCGCCGATCGACGGATCGAAGATCCCGACTTTGACGGTGCGCTCGATCGCGAGCAGCAGAACGGTGATAGCGACTACCGGCGTTCCAAGGATCATGACGAGGCTGGTCGCATAGTTTGCCCACACGAATAGCGGCAAGCGGAACCATGTCATGCCCGGCGCCCGCATCGTATGGATCGTGACGATGAAATTAAGGCCCGTAAGTATCGACGAAAAACCATTAATGAAGATCCCGAGCCCGACCGCCATCACATACGAATTTGAAAAAGTCGTACTGTACGGTGTGTAAAACGTCCAGCCGGTATCGACACCGCCCTGCAGCAAAGCGTAAACGGTCAGAAGGCCGCCAACCCAATAAATGTAGAGACTGAGAAGATTAACACGCGGCAATGCCAGGTCCTTCGCACCGATCATTATGGGCAATAGGAAGTTCCCAAGGACTGCCGGGATCGACGGGATCAGGAAGAAGAAGATCATCAGTATCCCGTGCTGAGTGAATACTTTGTTGTACGTCGCCGAGGTCAAAAGATCTGTTTCCGGGGTAAGCAATTCAAGGCGAATCGCCGAAGCATAAAGCCCGCCCGCAAGAAAGAAAAGCGATATCGTGATCAAGTACATGATCGCGATCCGCTTGTGATCTTTTGTCAGCAGCCACGATTTCAAAGTGAAACCGTTTGTGAGGTAGTTCACTTTTGGCTGCCCTGAAATTCCAGATTCGATCGCATCAACGTTTTGCATAATCCTTCAATACCCTATTTGTTTGCATTCGCCGCAGGCTTTGCCGGAGCAACTGTGTTTGCTGCCGACGTGTTTGCGGCAGGAGCGGCTGCCTGTGACTGGCTAGTAGGAGAAGTGTCACCGCTCAGAGACTTTATATACGCGACCAAGGAAACCAGCTGTTCTTCGGTCACTTGCCCTTTAAATGTGGGCATTATCGGCTGATAGCCTTCGACCACCTGAGCGCTCGGGTTCAAGATCGAGTTTCGAATGTAAGCTTCATCGGCCTTCACCGTAGCACCGCCGACAAGCTTAACGTCCTTGTTGAAAATACCCTCCAACTTGGCACCTCGCTGGTCAGCTCCGCCGGCATGGCACGAGGCGCAGCCAAGCTTGTTCTGAAACAGATCCTTACCTTGCTCGACCGGTGTCTGACCCGATACATTGCCGGCCAGCCAGTTGTCGAAATCGCGTTGCTCCATTACATAGACCCAACCGCCCATACCTGAGTGATTTAATCCGCAATATTCCGCGCAGTAAAGGTGATATTTGCCCGGCTTGGTGGCCTCGAACCACATATAGGTGTAGCGCCCCGGCACGACGTCGGCTTTTGTTCGGAAAGCCGGTATCGAGAAATCATGAAGTACATCTTCGGTGGTCATCGTCAACTTGACCTTTCGGCCGACCGGAACATGAAGTTCATTGATCTCTCGCTGGCCTGTTCCGTGCTGGATCTTCCACATCCACTGCTTACCGACGACGTAGACATCCATGGCATCGTCCGGAACACGGTACTGTTCGTAATAGACGATCGCCCCGCCGAGAAATATCGTCATTGAGATCACAAACGGGATTATCGACCAAACCGTCTCAAGCACTATCGAGCCATGCATTTCCTCTGGGGTCGCGTACTTCTCCCTTTCGCGGTACTTTATCGCAAAGAAGAATATCGCGACCACGATCGGTATCGTGAACGCCACGCTGATCAGTATCAGATAAGCGTATAGAGCGTCGACCTGCCACGAAAAAGTCGAAGCAGAATCGGGAAATAAGGGAACCCATGAACTCGTTTGCATAATCTTGTTAGTAAATTTTCACCGAGATCCGCAAGCGGCCGTGCAGCCCGCGTATCAACGATCCTGATTCACTATTCACTTCTCACTTTCTTGTTTCTCCGCCAAAAAACAAATCCCATCGCACCCAATCCAAGCAATGTCAATATCCCGCCCATGCGCATTGCGCTGAGTACCGCAAATCCATATTTACCTGTTGCGGGATCGTAGTGGTAACAGTATAAAAGCAGTTGATCGGCCGCGGATCCGACCTTGTTATCGGCCGATTCGATGATCCCGAACTTCAAGTCCTTTGGCGAATAGTCGATCCCGTACAAATATCTCGAAAGCTTTCCGTCCGGATTTACGATCATGATCGCGCTGGCGTGAGCAAACTGATTACTCTTTTCGTCCCACTCATAATTGAAACCCGCCGCTTTTGTAACAGCATCTATCGACGATTGAGTTCCGGTCAGGAAATGAAATCCCTTTTCTGTCCCAGGCCGGCCATATCTCTCGAGGTAGGAAGCCTTTTTGTTCTTCCCAAGGTCCGGTTTGTCATTCTCGCGGGCGTCGAAACTTATCGCCACGACCTCAAAGTCTTTTCCCGCGTCGAGCGAGATCCCTTTCATCGAACCGGTCATCCCATTCAGGACCTGGTTACAAAGCATCGGACATTCGAAATAGACCAACGCTAGCACCACGGGACGACCCTTTGCAAAATAGTCTCCTAGTTTTACCGATTTA
>CAYTDJ010000109.1:0-7732 GCA_964436265.1 uncultured Chloracidobacterium sp.
CCGGTTCCTGTCAACACAGTGAACGGAAATGGCGATTTTATTGCGTTCCGTCCCCTCACCCAGCTTCAATCGGTATTCCCGATCAAGGACAAGACACATTACTTCTCGCTTCGAGGCGACCATGCGTTCAACGATTCCAATCACCTTACGCTTAGGTTTGGTTACAATCCGAGCAAGGTCTCCGGAATTCAAGTAGAGTCACAAAACCAATCGCTGGGTCAAAATGATTTCTCTAGAACTGGCATAACAGACGTTAAGGACACCTCGTTCTCTGCAGGTCTTAATTCGAACCTGACTGCCAGCATCCTTAACGAATTCAGATTCAGCTACGGCCGGCGTGCTACCAGCTTCCGCTCGCAGAATAACGATGCCGTCGCGTTCAATATCACCGACACAGCGTTCATTGGCCGTGAACTTTTCTCGCCGGTTGACAGAACCGAAACACGATACCAGTTTGCTGACAACGTGAACATCGTCGCAGGTTCGCACACGTTCAAGTTCGGCGGCGATGTAAATTTCATCAACATTCCGTCGGCACTGTTCGAATTGAACTTTGCGGGTCTGTTCAACTTTGGACCGATCACGGCCGGGACGCTCAACGCCGGCTTTGCCCAGCTTGGAGCACCTAATTTCACTGCTACTCAAGCATACGGACTCGGATTCCCATCGCTTTATATTCAGGGCTTCGGAAATCCGATATCGAAGATCAAGAACAAGCCGATCGCGTTCTTTGGTCAGGATTCGTGGAAGATACATCCGCGATTCACTATCAACTACGGTGTTCGTTATGACGTCGAATTTACCGAAACGATCGCTCCGGTGGCATTCCGCGATCCGCTGACCAATATATCGCTTTCGAGCGCAGATCTTACCGCCGCTCAGGACGCGGTCGGTGTTCAGCAAGGTATTCCTCGAGATACTAATAACTGGGCGCCGAGATTTGGTGCCGCATGGGACATCTTCGGAAATGCTCGGACGGTGGTGCGAGGATCCTTTGGACTCTACTATGATCATCCGCTGCTTGCTGTCGCATTTAACTCTGACATTGCAGACGCAGCTCAGCAGCAGCAATCGGTCCTGACCGCCGGAAGTCCGATCCCGACGAACACAAACCTTCTTAATGCCGCTCTGGTATTCCAGGGAACGGTTTGCGGTGCGCAGGGTTCAAACGCGGCACTTTGTGCGGCTTTTGGAAGCCCGACTACGCCTGGTGTTGCTTCTTCCGCTCAATATCAGTTCGGCCGCCAGAGATTTAATGATCAGACCTTCACCGGTTTCGGACCGGTTCTGCCGTTTACTCTACCCGTTGCTAAGGACTTTCAGTATGCTTCGGCGACCCAGGCAAACTTTACGGTCGAACAGCGTTTGACCAAGAATATGTCGCTATCTGTCGGTTATATCTATGTCGGGGCTCATCATCTGCCGCATCCGACGGATCTGAACACACCTAATACAAATCTTCAGATCCAGAATTTCCAGAGATGCCACGGACGGCTTCCGGTTAATACGACCGAAGTCGCCACGGTTAACCCGGCCGCGTGTACCGCAGCAGGAACTTGGGTAAATGTAATTCCCGGAATGATCTCGGTTAACACGGCAAACGGCCAGCGTGTTATCGCACCGGCGATCGCGAATTTCTTCCGCCCGAGCGGGCCGAATTATTTCCTTGCTACAGCATTGTCCGGCGGAGCGGTATCTAAAGCCGTACTCGATTCACAGCTTGCCGGCACCCTTCGAACTCCGGGCGTTTTGTCGCCGTTCGGATCGGTCAACGCCCAGCTTTCTGACGGAAACTCGAGCTACAACGCAATGAACCTCGAAGTTAATCGAAAGTTCTCGAACAATTTCGCGTTCAGAGCGAGCTACACGTGGTCGCATTCGATCGACGATTCATCCGATCTGCAGACATTGTTGATCGCTCAGGACGTAAATCGATTTGACCTCGAAAAAGCAGATTCCCTCTTCGACCAGCGTCATCGCTTTGTCTTCAGCGGCCTGATGGCGTCACCGCAAGGTTGGCGAAAGGCGGATAGCTGGGGCAAACGGTTCTTGGCTGACTTTACGATCGCACCGATCATCGAACTTTCGTCAGGCCGTCCGTTCAACATCATCACGAACATCGATGCGAACAACGACCAGTCATCGCAGACCGACCGGCCCGACATCGGACCGAACGGGCTTTGCCCGGCAACTCTGCCGTCAACGGGCACCGGGGCTGTTGCGCCGGGTGCTCCGTGTTCATTGTTCGATTTCAATAGTGCCGGCCAGATCGTCTTTGGAACGGGCAATCTCGGCCGCAATATGGGCCTGACCGCACCGTTTGCGTCGGTTGACCTTCGTGTTTCTAGAGGCTTCTACTTCGGCGAGAAAGTTCGTATCGATCTCATCGCCGAAGGGTTCAACCTCTTCAATCGCTTTAACGAAGGCTCAGCTTCACCCTTCTTCGATTCGGTCAACCTGATCAATAAGCGTCGCGGATCGAAGTATGCAGGGAGATCGACGGCCGCTTTCGATCAGCGTCAATTCCAGCTCGGTATGAAGATAAACTTCTAAATTCGAGCTCTCACGACTCCTCCGGCTGCGGAACTGGGATTCCGCAGCCTTTTTTGTTTATCGTGGGCAGTTAAGAAATAATTGTTCGAACGAAACCAAACTGATGAACAGCTTTGCCGAACAGATAAAAGACGCAGCCCACCAGATGGGAATCGACAAGATCGGCATCGTTCGCGCCGAAAGCTTGCACGAAGAGGGAAAACATCTAGGTGATTGGCTGGGAAATGGCTTTCACGGAGAGATGAAATGGATGGAGCGCGAACCTGAAAAACGGAGCGATCCGCGACTCTTGTTTCCCGGAGCAAAAACGGTGATAGTCGCCGCCATAAACTACTTTACGCCGCACGCACATTCAGAAAACGGAAAGATCTCGCGATACGCGTGGGGAGACGATTATCACGATGTCGTCGGAGGAAACCTCAGAAAGCTCCTCGAATGGATCTGCGAAAGAATGCCCGATGCAAACGGAAAGTTATGTGTCGATACCTCACCGTTCATGGACAAGGCTTGGGCCGTTCGTGCGGGTCTCGGCTGGCTCGGTAAACATTCAAATGTGATCACTCAAGAACTTGGTTCATGGATCTTCATTGGCTCGATAATTCTCGATATCGAAATGGACTATGACATAGAGATCGTCGAGGATCACTGCGGCACATGCACGGCGTGTCTCGACGCCTGCCCTACAGGCGCGATCGTGCAGCCTTACGTTGTTGATTCCAGAAAGTGTATCTCGTATGCGACCATCGAACTGAGGACGCCGGATCTACCCGCGAACGTGGCCGAGAACCTGAACGGCTGGCTCTACGGCTGTGATATTTGTCAGGATGTTTGTCCCTGGAACCGTTTTGAAAAGCCAACATCGGAAACGCGTTTCGAGCCGAGAATGGGCGAAACTTCCATTGACCCTGATATGGTACTATCACTGACACCGGAAAGTTACGCCGCGCGATTCAAGCTAAGCGCGATCAAGCGTGCAAAGTTAAGCGGACTCCAGCGGAATGCTGAAACGTTGAAGGCTGATGCACAGAATGAAGAACTAAAATGAGAGCGAACCACCGAATCACGATCTTTCTTTTTGTTTTGTCGCTTTTCTTTTCTGCCTGTGCCGTCGTGCAGGCAAACGCTCAAAAACCCGCAAGCTCCGACCGCGAAAAACAGGCTACGGCAGAGTTTAGGCAACTGCTCGACTTGCGCAAACGTGTGCAGATGATCCCTGACAATGGAGATAAGCGGGAGCCTCACAAGAGCTTTCTGAAGGCAAATGAAAAAAGCGTCGTTTATAACGACCCTGCGGGCCAGTGGATATTAAGGTCGGATCTGTTTTGGGATCTACGTGACAAGTACACCGACCTCGCTTTAGCAGACGATATCGCCTGGGAAGCGGCCCAAAACCCGGTCGCAGGCGAGTGCGAGGGCTACTTGAATTGCGGCGTATACATTTCGCAGATCACCGCGGTGCGATATCTTGGCTATTATCCCGCCGGAAAGCACAGCAAAGCGGCACTCGCCGAATTAAAGGATTCGTTCGGTTCGTATGCTGATGAATCGCAGGCCGGAACATCTTTTACGCCGCCTGAAGACGCATCCGACAGGGCCGAACTTCAAAAAATGCTTAAGGATATCGACACAGTCCTCACAAAGGTTCCCGCGGCGGAAGCGGCCGAGATACGCGGTTTCATCAAGACCATTGCGGGCAGGTACAAATAGATCGGCTCGAACCGATCCATTTATGATAAGGATCATTTTTCCGACCCCGATGCTTCGGGCCTAATTGAGAAGTAATTAGCCCGACACCTGCTTTATTTCTTTCTCATTGCCGCTGCCGGGTCTATTATCTAATTGTGAGCCTAAAGGACGCCTATAACCGAAAGATCCGCGATCTGCGCATTTCGCTGACCGATCGCTGTAACTTTCGCTGCTTTTATTGTCTTCCCCATGGCGAGCCGTCTTGGGCCAAGAAAGAGAAGTTGCTGACGTTTGAAGAGCTTGAGTATGTTTCCGGCATATTTGTCTCGCTCGGTATTGAAAAGATCCGGCTTACCGGCGGCGAACCTCTTATTCGTCGGGATGTTCCAATACTTGTTGAAAAACTTTCGCGACTAAAACCCGCTCTCAAGGATATTGCGTTGACGACCAACGGGTCTGAGTTTCCGCGTCACGCGGAGGCGTTAAGGTCTGCCGGCCTCGATCGCGTTACACTTAGTCTCGATAGCCTTGACAGAAAGAATTTCGAGGACATCACCGGCGTTGACGGACTTCATAAGGTGTTCGAAGCGATCGACGCAGCCAAAGCAAATGGTTTTGCTTCGATCAAAGTCAACTCTGTCATCGTCCGTGGCAGAAACGACCACGAGCTTATCGATTTTGCGGCATTTGCCCGCGAGCATTCGTTGGCGATGCGTTTCATCGAATTCATGCCGCTCGATTCCGGACACGAATGGAATCGCGAAATGGTAGTTTCGGGTAAAGAGATTCGTGAAACCATCGACTCTGAATTTCAGCTCGAACTCATTGAAAATTCCCGCGGTTCCGGCACTTCCTGGAAATACAGATTTGCTGACGGTTCGCCGGGCGAGATCGGGATCATTGCGCCGGTGACCGACATGTTTTGCGGACAGTGTTCGCGTATTCGCCTCACTGCCGACGGCCAAATAAGAACGTGTCTTTTTTCAAACGTTGAGCACGATCTTCGCGGCATCGTGCGCAGCGGGGCTGCACGCAATGAGATCGAAGAATTTATCGAAGCTGCCGTTCTAAAAAAAGAACCGCGTCATTATATTAACGACGCGGAATTCGTTCAGCCCGAAAGAACGATGAGTTTCATTGGCGGCTAGCTCAATGCTAGATCCTCTCAAATCTCGCCTGAAAGAACCGAAGATACTTGGGTTCATAGACCATTCTCAGGCCGCGTGTCTTGCCGCGATTTTCAAAAGCGGCCCTGACCGATTCGGCGACGACATCCATATGCGCCTGCGTATAGACGCGGCGCGGAATCGTCAGACGTGTAAGCTCCAATTTCGGATAATTATGATCGCCTGTCTCGGCATTTCGCCCTGCTGAGGCTATACCGCGTTCCATCGATCGGATACCTGAATCGAGATAAAGTTCGGCCGCCAGCGTTTGTGCCAGAAAGTCGATCTGCTCCAGGTGCGGATAAAATGCCTTGGCATCGAGAAAGATCGCGTGGCCGCCGACCGGATGCACAATCGGTATGCCCCACGTAGTAAGCAATTCGCCGAGGTAACGCACCTGCCCGATCCGCGAGAAGATATGTTCGTCCTGAACACTTTCTGCAATACCTATCGCCATGGCCTCCATATCGCGTCCGGCAAGTCCGCCATATGTATGCAGCCCTTCGTACACGACGACCAGATTGCGCAGCTCTTCAAAAAGCTCTCGGTCATTTACCGCAAGCCAGCCGCCGATATTGACTAGGTTGTCTTTCTTCGCGCTCATCCACGCGCCGTCAGTAAAGCTGCAGAATTCCTTTAGTATTTCGGCGATGGGCTTATCGGCATATCCGCTCTCTCGTTCCTGTATAAAGAACGCATTTTCGACCATCCGCGTGGCGTCCAGATAAAGCTTGATGCCGTATTTGTCGGTCATTTCGCGCAACGCCCTAATATTCGCCATGCTGACAGGCTGGCCGCCGGCCATGTTTACCGTTCCGGCGACGCTGACATATGCGATCTTGTCGGCACCCTCGCGTTTGATGAGTGCTTCGAGTTTGTCGAGATCGATGTTTCCCTTGAATGGATGCAATATCTGCGGATCGTGGGCCTCGTCAATGATCACATCGACGAAAATACCGCCTGCTAGTTCCTGGTGCAGACGCGTGGTGGTGAAATACATATTGCCGGGGACAAATTGTCCGGGCTTGATCGCGGCCTGACTGATCAGATGCTCGGCACCGCGGCCCTGGTGCGTCGGGACGATGTATTTGTATCCGTAATATTTCTGTATCGCCTCCTCGAGGTGATAGAAATTTCGGCTGCCGGCATATGCTTCGTCTCCGAGCATCATTCCGGCCCATTGCCGGTCGCTCATCGCTCCAGTACCGCTGTCTGTCAGCAGGTCGATATAGACGTCCTCGGAACGCAGCAGAAACGTATTATACCCTGCGTTGATCAAGGCCTTTTCACGGTCTTCGCGACTGATCATGTTCAGCGGCTCGACCATTTTTATCTTCCACGGCTCAGCCCAAGAACGGCGTTCGAACTGCTGGCCGATGGTCATCAATGTATGGGGTGACATTCTCTTCTCCTTGCCGGGGTAGATCCGCGAGCGGCCGATAGGGATGGACAGGAGCACAAATCGGCCAAACCCACGCAAACAGCGGCTAGATTCAATTTTGGTTAGATTTGAGAAAGAGAAATATGACGTGCGTCACATATGCTGCCGTACGACAGACACTCTTGTCTGTCGTCGTGTTGAGGAAAAACTTCGTCTTGGGCTACTGCATCAGACCATCGACAGAACAGACCGGAAAGTCTGTTCTACGTTCGCCGGCGACCCATCATATCCAGGCCTACGGCAGCAACAAGGATCGAGCCCTTGATGATGTCCTGCATAAAATCGCGGACATTTAGCAATGACATCCCGTTGTCGAGACTTGCCATGATCAGGGCACCGAGGCACGCCCCGAAAACGGTCCCTCGTCCTCCCATTAGCGACGCTCCGCCGATAACACATGCCGCTATTGCATCGAGTTCTTTCAGAACGCCGGCATCAGGAGCAGCGCTGCCAACGCGGCCGGTGAAAATGAGGGCCGCAATACCGGTAAAAGCGCCCAGCAGAGCATAAACTTTCAGCACATTCCGTTTGTTGTCAATGCCGGAAAGCCTTGCGGCGTCCGCGTTGCCTCCGATCGCATATAGGTACCGGCCAAAAGTGGTCGAGTTTGTCAGAAACGCCCCGAACAACGCAACCGCTAGCAGGATCATCACCGGGACCGGGATACCGCGATATGCGTTCATCACCCAAATAAACGCGATCACGCCGACGATCGGGATTATCGCTTTCAACAACTCGCCGCTGTAGTTCGCTTCCCCAAGGCCATAGTCCTTCACCGACTTTGCATTTCGGTAGGCCATGAAAAGAACAAAAAGTACTGCCACGCCGGCGATGACCCACCCGACCAACGGTTCGACGTAATTATTTCCGATGGCTTTGAACGTAT
>CAYTDJ010000110.1:0-7721 GCA_964436265.1 uncultured Chloracidobacterium sp.
GCTTTGAATTCGAGCGCGTTGCCGCTCGGGTCGAGAAAGAACATCGTCGCCTGTTCGCCGACCTCACCGGCAAATCTTATCTTCGGCTCGATGACGAATTTCACGCCCGCGGCCCGTAATCGTTCCGAAAGCTCTTTCCATTCGTTCATTGGCAAGATGATCCCAAAATGCGGAACTGGGACATGGTCGGCATCGACGAAATTCTCGGCCTTCACACCCGAACCGGTTTCCGCCAGATGAGCAACGATCTGATGGCCGTACAGATTGAAATCGATCCATCTTTCGGAACTCCTGCCCTCTTCGCATCCGAGTACGCCGCCGTAAAATTCACGAGCGGCAGCAAGGTCATCGACTGGAAACGCCAGGTGGAACAGGTTTGACATAACACTTCTCAAAACGAATTACAGAGACTCAAAATTGAAGCCTATTTGCATTCATACACTGATCGACCTTAAACGATCGAAAACAAATTTGTCTGGTTAGTGAAATTCGCGGCTAATTCGCCTTAGACATCTGCCGGATCGCTCCCAAGTGATATGCAGTATGGGCGATCATACCCATCGCCATCCCTACCTGCATCTCTGTCCAGTCTCGATCCTCAGCGATACACTTGAGCGTATTTTCATATGCCCGGTGGACGCTGTCGCGGAGCGCGTCCCATTCAGCATCGTTTACGGTCTCGATCAACCATGAATCTTCCCAATTTACTTTTTCCGCACGGCCGCCAATGAACTCGCAGATACGATCGAGATAAAATTTCGCATGTTCAGTGTGGGCTGCAATTGTCATCCCATTAACGTCTTTCGACGCCGCGTCGGCGTTTAAGCTTGAAAGTGTTTTGAAGATACCTACACCGCGATCCAGAAACACACTTGGCTGTCCTTCCGGCGAACCTTCGAACGTCTCCCTCAAGAGATACGCAACCGATTCGACAAAATCCTTGCGTTCGATTCCCTTTATCTCAACTTTGCTCTGTGCTGATTCCATTTGTGTTAACCTCTTTTGCTGTGGAGCAGCAAATCGAAAGATTTATCAACGAACTGCGGATATCGCTGGCAGATTCGACATTCGTAAAGTTGACTTTAAGTAATTATAAAGGCAGCGAGGAGCATCTGCAAAAGATATTTGTCCGGCTTATTGAAACGAAGAAGGGGCCGCGCCTGATGTTACAATCTCGCGGAAAAACAGACGACAAAGTCAAAAATGTCGAGCTTTCTGAAGCGCCGAGCCGTGTAAAGGAGTTTTTGAACTCAGGTTTTCGCAGCGGCCATCTTTTCACCACAAAACAAGACTTTCAATTGACGATCGGTAAACGTTCCGCGAAACTCGATGCGGGAAAACCGACATTTAAGACCGCGGAAACCAAGCCGCACAACCGCGAGAAGAAATACCGAATTGACCCAAATGCGTTCTTCCTGAAAGCTCTCGGCATTACGACCGATACCGGCGAGATCCGATCCGATCAACGCGATAAATGGAAACAGATAAATAAATTCGTTGAGATACTCGATAGCCTTTATAAAAACTCGGACCTAAAGAACAAACCGACACTCAATATTGTCGATATGGGTTCGGGCAAAGGCTATCTGACCTTTGCCGCTTACGACTATTTTGGAACGCGAACGCCCCCTTCCGCGGTTTCCGTGACCGGGATCGAAACCCGCGGCGACCTTGTTGATCTCTGTAACCAGATCGCCCGGGCCGGCGGTTTTGATGGCTTGAAGTTCGTACAAGGGTCGATCGCCGATTTCAAGCCGGGCGACGTTGATATTCTTATCGCGTTGCACGCCTGCGATACCGCGACCGACGACGCTCTTTTCAAGGGAATCACCTCCCACGCGTCCATCATCGTCGCGGCACCATGTTGTCATAAAGAGGTCAAGAAACAGATGAGATCGCCGGAGATCCTCTCAGGCATTCTGAAACACCCTGTGATGCTGGAACGCACCGCCGAAACTCTGACCGACGGCATACGTTCGATGTTGCTCGAAGCCAACGGCTACAAAACGAAGATGTTTGAATTCATTTCGACCGAACACACGCCAAAGAACAACATGATCGTGGCCTCGAGATCGACAGCAAGAAGTTCGGATACTATAGAATCCCGGATCGACGAGATTCGTAATACATTTGGTATCGAACACCAGCATCTGGCGGACCTGTTAAAGACGAAGTAACATTATTACGAACTCATTAGCAAAAACCCCCGAAGAATAAATCCGAGGATCTCTTTGGTGAACAACCGCTTCCGCTTCTCAACGTCGCCCCGGTAATGGATCGTTCACACGAAGCTGCATTCCGGCCACGCCCGGTCAAATCTTGACTAATTCGTAGACATTGGCGTATTATTGGGGATTGTCTTTATAACAGTGAGACAAGTATAAAACCATGAAAGCTGAAATCCATCCGAAATACGAAGAGATCACCGTGGCATGCGCTTGCGGCCATTCGTTCAAGACCCGTTCAACGCTGGGCGAAGAGCTGCACATCGAAATTTGTTCTGAGTGCCACCCGTTTTTTACCGGAAAACAGAAGTTGGTGGACACCGCTGGCCGCGTTGACCGATTTAACAAACGCTACGCTCGCGGGGCGCAGGCCGCTAAATAATGGAATGCGGACCATCATGTCCGTTACGAAATGTTCGTGAAACCGAATAACGACCGATATTAGCTGTACAAGATCTGACGCCGACGCTTTTAGCGCCGATCGATAGCGGTGTCCCCGACACACCATCGAAAGGTAGAAAAAGGTCGGCGTTAAGTGTATCTACAGTTAATACAGGCATCCGGCCGTCGAGCCGGGAAATCAAAGTAGCGATATGAAACGTGCAACATCGTCAAAACGACTCAAGGTTTTACATACACTCTTCGCAATGGAACGAGACCTCATCGTCGGCGGACAGGCCGTCGTCGAGGGTGTGATGATGCGGACACCGTCAGCCTATGCGATCGCGTGTCGAAAATCCGACGGCGAGATCGTCACGACATCCGAACGCCTTCCCAAATGGAGCGATACGTACAAGTGGCTTTCGTGGCCTGTGCTTCGCGGCGGAGCAACGCTCGTCCAATCGATGGCTCTAGGTATTAAGGCTCTGAATTTCTCGGCGAAGATCTACGAAGACGACCTTGAGGCTCAAAAGGAACTTGCCAAAGAAAAAGTTCTATCCCCTGAACCGCTTCTTGCTGAAGGGACTACGGACGAGAATTTCACGAAGGCACCCGCAAAGATCGTAATGCCCGAAAAGGCGAAGGTGAAGAAACAGAGTTCCCTCGGACCAGCACTTTCCATTGTTTTGGCACTCGGGTTCAACATTCTTTTGTTCATCGTCGCGCCGTTATTGCTGACAAATGTCGCTTTTATTGCCCTTGGCTGGGCTGATCCACCATTCGTGGCCCAAAACGCCGCATGGTGGGAAACAGCGAAGGCATACGTTTGGGAGATCAAGCCCCATTCCTGGATCGCCTTTAACCTGATCGACGGCGTTGTCAGAATGTTCTTCTTCATCGTGATGATCGTGTCGATGTCCTATTTGAAAGACATTCGACGGGTCTTTGAGTACCACGGTGCGGAGCACAAAACGGTCTTTACGTGGGAAAAAGGTTTGGACCTGAGCGTAGAGAACGCAAAGCCGCAGAAACGTCAGCACCCGCGATGTGGCACGTCGTTTCTCATGGTCGTAATGCTCGTCGCGATCGTACTTTTCTCGGTCATAAAATTTGACGCGATGTGGCTCAACCTCGTCGTACGCATCGCCCTGATGCCGCTCGTCGCTGGCCTTTCATATGAGGTGATCCGATATGCGGCTAAAAAGGAATCCGGTGCGATATTCAAATTGATGACGCTTCCCGGACTTTGGCTGCAGAACATCACAACACAAGAACCTGACGCAGAGCAGCTCGAGGTGGCGATACGGGCTTTGGATGAATCATTGAAACTGGAGCCGCAGACGGCTTGATATATGTTCGAAAAACTTGCACAGATCGAAAAAAGCTACGAGGAACTTACCGAACAGATCTCTCAACCTGAGTTCATGTCGGATATGTCGGCGTATGCAAAGTTGATGAAACAGCATCGCAGTTTGGGCGAGATCGTCGAAAAATACCGCGAGGTCAAGAAGCTGCAGGAAGGTCTTGCCGGAGCCAAAGAACTTGCGGAAATGGCCGATGACGATGAAATGAAGGAAATGGCGCTCGCCGAAGTCGCCGAGATCGAGGCAAAACTGCCCGCAGCTGAGGAAGCACTTAAATTCCTGCTCTTGCCAAAAGACCCGAACGATGAAAAGAACGTCATCCTCGAGATACGTGCCGGAACCGGCGGCGACGAGGCGACGCTCTTCGCGGCCGAAATTCTTAGGATGTATGCCCGCTATGCCGAGCGACAAGGCTGGAAAATGGAGATCATGGACGCAGCTGACACAGGCGTTGGCGGCATCAAGGAAGCATTTGCGATGATCGAGGGCGACAATGTCTATTCCAAAATGAGGTACGAATCGGGCGTACACCGCGTACAGCGCGTTCCCCAGACCGAAACGCAGGGCCGTATTCATACTTCCGCGATCACGGTGGCCGTTTTGCCGGAAGCCGAAGAGGTCGATGTGAAGGTCGACCCGAAAGATCTTCGCGTTGACTATTTCTGTTCGTCCGGCCCCGGCGGCCAGTCGGTCAACACAACATACTCGGCGGTCCGGCTCACTCACTTACCGACAAATGTCGTAGTTTCGATGCAGGACGAAAAGTCGCAGATCAAGAACAAGGAAAAGGCGATGCGGATCCTGCGTGCGCGGCTGCAGGAACTAGAAGAGCAAAAACAGCACGACGCCCTTTCGGCCGAACGAAAATCTATGGTCGGCAGCGGCGACCGCTCCGAAAAGATCAGGACATATAACTTCAAGGAAAACCGCGTTACTGATCATCGCATCGGATTGACCGTCCATCAGCTTGATCTCGTAATGGAAGGCCAGATCGATGAATTTGTCGAAGCCTTGCGGACTCATTACCAGACCGAAAAATTAAAGGCGGAAGCCGTCGCTGCGTAAACGCAGAAAAGAAAAAGCAAAAGGGTGAACTTGATTTGTTTGCCTTTTTACTTTTAACTTACCCGATGCCCGTAACCCGTTTATTCTTGATAAGACACGGACAATCTGCCGGAAACGCCGAAGGACGTTTCGGCGGACACGGACCGACTCCTTTATCGGAACTCGGCGAAAAGCAGGCACGCGTCACTGCCGAAGCGCTTGCAAAGGAGAACATTTCGGCCATCTATTCGAGCGACCTGTTCAGAGCGGTCCAGACCGCCGAGCCGCTTTCACGTATTACGGGCGTTCCTATCCTGACCAAACACGCCTTTCGCGAACGTAACGTCGGCGTTCTCGAAGGCCTAACGTTTGACGAGTCGAAACAGAACCACCCAAAAGACTATTACGCCCTTGTTAACCGCAATTACCATCATGTTATAACTCGCGGCG
Source organism: uncultured Chloracidobacterium sp. (assembly GCA_964436265.1). GTDB lineage: Bacteria > Acidobacteriota > Blastocatellia > Pyrinomonadales > Pyrinomonadaceae > OLB17. The sequence continues at coordinate 5,465 of CAYTDJ010000110.1, forward strand.
AAAGTTATCGGCAGCTCGTCAAGCGGGCTATGAACGAACTGTGGGAGATACTTCGAAAGAATCAGGGCGAGCGCATCGCGGTCTACTCACATACCGGTGCGATCTGTTTCATGACCCTCCATTTGATGGGCGCCATCCGCCGGGACACCAAACAGACTCCCTGGCTGATCACATCTAACTGCGGTGTCAATCGCTTTGAAGTGCGCGGCCGAAACAACGTTCGTGTTCTTGCTCTAAACGACACTCGTCACCTGATCGATATCACGGGAAATGACTCGTTCGGAGCCCGCTGAGCCAAAGCATTTCTTGACTTTGCCCCGCAATTAAATAAGAATCGACTCGCACTCCAACAAAGTGAACAACCCTCAATATGTTTTTCGGAGGTCGTAGATGCGACACGTTTTTATAGTTGCCTGTTTCCTTTTTGTCTCCTTATATATTGCCCCGAATACGTTCGCGCAGGTCGATGAGATCAGCGAGGTCGTCGGCCTGCCGATTCCCATAGGTTCGCCCGTGATCTATGGCCAGGTTATCATCCGCAACATACCGCGAGGTGAGAAACGTCCGATCATTTACGTCTATCTTCGCAACGGCGGTGCTCAACTCGACAAATATCAGGCAAACGATCGCGGCTACTGGTATTTCTTGAAAACCCCGATCGACGGCCATGCGATCACCTATGAGATCGACGGGAACGAGGTGGGACGTTCGATCATCGCTGGCGGTATAAGCAACCGTTTCCGGCAGGATGTAGAGTTTGACTGGACCGCATTACGCGGAGCGTCGGCAAGCAAAACGGGCACGGTAAATGCCCGTGACAAATACGACCGGTCTGACGACAACGAAAAACTTTTTGAAAAGGCGATGTCGGCCGTAAGAGCGAAAAAGACGGAGGAGGCGATAACGGACCTTACCGACCTTCTCAAGATCGACCCCAAAGATCACGTTGCGTGGATGACGCTAGGCACGGTCTATTACGGGGAAAAGAAGAACGAGGATGCTAGAAAGGCATATACAAAGGCGATCGAATTGAAGCCGGATTATTTTCTTGCGAATCTCAATCTCGGGCGCCTGGAGCTGAGCGAAAAGTCAATTGAAAAAGCCCTCATTCCGCTTACTAAGGCCGTTGAGGTAGAGCCTAACTCCGCAGATGCGAATCATCTTCTTGGCGAGGCACTACTGCAAGCCCGCAAAGGGTCAATGGCCGTGGGCTTTTTGAACAAGGCTATCGAACTCGATCCGGTCGGGAAAGCTGAACTTCACCTTCGCATCGCAGCTCTCTACAATGCCGCCGGTTACAAGGACCTGGCTTCGGCCGAATACAAGAAACTTCTCGAAAAGGTAAAAGACCATCCGGACCGCAAAAAGCTGGAGCAATACATCAAGGACAATCCGCCAAAACAATAATGGAAACCCGGCCGTCAGAATTGGCGGCCCTTTTTTTGCTTGATATTTGGTTTTGGGCTTCTGGTATTTGGCTCGGAATTTGGAAGTGAAACTATCCACTATCCATTATCAATCATCCACTAAGATGATCCCTTACTATTGCTCGGAGGGCGCGAAGCGGTGGACACGATCGTCGCCGAGCTCCCTAACGGTCGCGTTTCTGCCCGGCTCATCACTCGTCACTCATCACTTTCCTCTTCTTCACTGTCCACTACCAAAAGAAAAGGCCGTCCGGAATTGCTTCCGGACAGCCTTTGATTCAATGATCCCTTTCGGATCGCCCCTTAATTAGAACGAGTACCTTAACCCGAACTGCATACGACGCGGCGTTCCCTGAATGTCGGTAAATATCCGACCAAAGGAAGACGGGGCCTGAGTTGTCGTTCCAGGACCCGACGTCACCACCAGGTCCGAATCCTGCGGGAGGCCCCAGGTTGTACGCGTCTGGTTGGTAACCGCAAAGTACTGAACGTTGGTTACATTAAATACTTCCCAACGGAACTGGAACTTGTGGTTCTCGTTCCACGGCATCGTGACGGTCTTCGAAAGTCCGAGGTCAAGCGTTTGATAGCCCGGCGCCCGGAACGTATTTCGTTCGCCCGTTTCGCCCGGACGGGCGTTGCGGAACGAATTGAACGCCGCCTGCCTGTCCGCAAAGAAATTGCGGGTATCACGGAACACATTGCTTCCAACTGGGCGTACGCGAAACGCGTTCGATTGGACATTCCAGTTAGTCGCCCATTGTGCCTGGTCGAACGGAACCGAGATCGGCTGGCCTGTGTTCCAGCGATAGATACCGTTTAGCGACCAT
>CAYTDJ010000111.1:0-7680 GCA_964436265.1 uncultured Chloracidobacterium sp.
CGTTCGATCGGTACTGTTTTCGATCTAAAGGAAATATTTGACCGGGCGACCGACCTGATCTTTCGCGGGTCGCCGGCCGACCGCGTTGTTGCATTACTTGCAGATGAGACGCTTGACGGGAAGATACTCGACTACAGCCTTGTGCCTGTAAGCGCCCGGACGCGAGACGCAAAGATGGCTGAACTCACAGACTCAATGACGATCAGTAGAACGATCACCCAAAAGGTGATGCGTGAAAAGGTCGCATTACTTTCTCAGGATGCCAGGACGGACGCCGAATTTCTCGGTGCTGAATCGATCGTTTCGCAAGGAGTTCGTTCTACCATCTGTGCTCCTTTGATCACAGAATCAAACGTCCATGGTGTTATCTATGCGGACCGTCTCGACCCGTTCGCTGCTTTTACTCCCGACCATCTGGAACTTATCAGCGCTGTCGCGGCCCAGACCGCGGTCACGGTCGAGACCGTCAAAGCGCATAAACGCCTTGCGCGAGAAGAAGTTGCCCGGGCAAACTACAGCCGCTTCATGCCTGAATATGTTGTTAAGCAGCTGCTCGACAATCCAAACTCGTTTAGCCTGGGCGGTGTCAATCAAACGGTCACAGTTTTGTTTGCCGACATTCGCGGATTCACAGCTCTTTCCGAACATGAGAAACCGGAAAAGGTCGTAACGATGCTGAACAGGTATTTCTCTTTGATGTCCGACATAATCTTTGAGCACGGAGGAACGCTCGATAAATACATAGGTGACGGGCTGATGGCCATATTCGGCGCACCGACGGCGAGCGAGGAAGATGCGCTGAACGCGGTAAAGGCGGCGGTCACGATGCAGAAAAGGCTTTCGGGTTTGAACGATGAACTCCGCTCAGAAGGATTCGGTCAGATATCGATAGGCATCGGGCTGCACACGGGCGAGGCACTTATCGGATACATAGGCTCTGACAAGCGATCCGAATACACCGCCATTGGCGACACCGTGAACCTTGCTTCAAGGCTCGAGTCCAACGCGGCCGGCGGTCAGATATTGATGAGCGAGGCCACCGCGGCCGCAAGTGGCAATCTGATACCGGTCAACCAACGCGAACCGTTGACGGTCAAAAATAGGGTCCAACCTGTAAAGGTCCTTGAAGTCCGATGGGGTTAGGTCATTGGTTCCCGTTTTTCGATTTTTCTTGGCAACAATGGTTCGAAAGGCATATAATCTCCGTACCGCCAGCGTATGCTAAAGATCTCGTCATTAAAGAAATTTGTTACCGACCAAATGGCGATCGACCTCGGGACGGCGAGCACGATAATCGCCGTAAAGGGCCGAGGTGTCGTTTTGGACGAACCGTCACTTGTAGCGGTCAACGAGATTTCTGAGGAGATCGTAGCCTTTGGCCAGGAAGCGGCGGACATGATCGGGCGAGAGGGGCGCGATGTACAGGTAAAGGCTCCTTTGATCGGCGGTGTCGTCGCGGATTTCGAGCGGACAAAGAAAATGCTCGCTCACTTTGTCAAGAAGGCAAAAACCGGAGGCTCAAACCTTGCCATTTCAGCCGTAATGAGCATGCCATCGGATGTCACGCACGTAGAACAGCGCGCGCTCATAAATGCAGCAGAAGATGCAGGTATCGGCAAGGTCTTTATGATGGAGGAAGGGTTGGCGGCCGCATTTGGGGCTGGTGTTCTTCCGACAGACAAAAGGGCATCGGCCATCGTTGACGTCGGTGCCGGAACGACTAATACCGCAATAATCGCAAAAGGAGCGATTGTTCATTCGGCGAGCGACCGCTTCGGCAGCAATGAGATAAACAATGTGCTTGCGACTCATTTGCGACGTCATCGTGGTCTGCAAGTCGGCGAGGAAACGACGGAGTTTTTGAAAACATCGTTCGTTTCAACATTTCTTCCGGACGATATCTCAAAATCGATCGAGGTTCGGGGCCGCGACGTCCAGACCGGGAGTCCGGCCGCCGTTGAAGTGACAACTGGCGAACTCTATCCTGTAGTTGAGGCCGTCGTCCGGCGTATCGCGGCACTTGTGAAAGATACGTTGACCGAGCTTCGCCCGGAAGTTGCTGCAGATATCTACGATCGTGGCGTGATCCTAACAGGCGGCGGTGCGTTGCTGGACGGACTCGACCAGTACATGCGGTCGTATATCAACCTTGCTGTCTCAGTTGCGGAAGAGCCTCGTTATGCGACCGTCTTAGGGCTTGTCAAAATGTTTGACGACCCCAAACTCCTCGAACGTGTTGCACGTAACGACCTCGGCATCATGCAAAACGCCGAGATCCCATTCGAAGTTTAGATCCAACGGAAGAAACTCTAATTCCTAATGCTCGACGGTTCGGATGCAACCAGTTCGAGTTTTGTTGTTTTGACGTCAAGCAGCGGACCGAGTTCGTAAACGTTTCGATAGCCATAAGTGTAAAGGGCAATATACGTAGAAAGATTAAGCGATGCCGTCGCCATCTTTCGTGGAAACGCATCCTCGGCGTTCTGAAAGTTATTGTTGCAGTAGATAAGGATCGTCTGGTCCTTGTCCGGGAATAATCTTGCCAGGCTTTCGACCGTGATGTCCGGAAAACTCAAGTTTAATGCACCTTTGATGTGGAGCTCGTCGAATTTCTGTTTACTTCTCGCATCCAGCACGATGACATTTTTCTGCTTCGACTTCTCAATAAACTGATCTTCGGTCAACCGCCGCTTCTCGCGGTATTCCGCGGCTTCCGAGGCGACCCGCAAATAGCCTTTCATGTCGATCGACGGATTTGGGATCTTGGTCAATGCTTGGGCATCGACCAATGACGCTGTCCAGAACACAAGTAGTACCGCAAGAACATACCGCAATTTCATAGATCTTCCTCCATTCTTTAAAAGAGAACGTAGAGGTGATAGAAGAATTGCAAAGCGGGGACTATTTTGCGTAGATGTAAAACTGGATAGCCTGAAGGATCCCGATCGCCAATCCGAAGCCCGCTCCGAATAGCTCGATCGTACGAAGATGTTCTTTCGCGACGGAAAGGACGAGTGCTTCGAGTTTCTCGACCGGATAGTTCATTATCTTTTCCTTTACTACGCCGCCGACGTCAAATTCCTTGATGGCTTCCGGGAGCTTCTCACGGATCGCATTGATGATCGTATCGGCAAACGTCTCGCTTGCCGAGACCAGCTTTTCCTCCTCGATCTTGTCAGACAGTTTTCCGATCGGTGCGGCGAGAAGTTGCTCGATCTGCCGAGAAAGCATGTCATTGACAAGCCGTGACGTGTTCTCGCTTGAGATTATCGAAATGAGGCCGTTTGAAAGCATCGATTTCAGCTTTGCCTCCGATTCGGGGTGTACGGTCCGCAGGATCGAATCGATGCTGTGCGGCCGCAGTTTCTCGAGCGTATCGGTAATATAAGCTGAGATCGAACGCTGCATCTCATCGCTTCGAAGTAAGTTGACCAGTGCTGTGGTTATCTGAACCTTTAGCCGCGAAAGCTGCTCAGGATCGATCTTTCCGATCACGTCCGGCAGCGGCCTCGATAAAGCCGTATCGATCGTACTATCAATAAATGAACTCGCTTCGGCAGCAAACACATCGCCTTTAAGGGTTTCTTCGATGCGTTTTGGGAGGCTTTCGTTAACAAGCACGTCCACCTCACGCAGCAAATTGTCGCGCGAGACAAATATCTTCTTGAAGAAAGGCAGATTTTCGTAATACTCGTGGACCTCTTTCTTGATCAGGCCGCCGATCTGGTTGCGAGTTCGCTCGGTCGCGGCGATCTCCGTCAAATGATGAGCGACCGGTGCGATCTGTTCATTCGCTTTTTCCTTGATCAACGCAACGGCATCAGGCGTGAACATCGCACCGAGCGGTGTTTCAGTATTTGCAAGATCGTCAACCCGGCGGCTAACAAACTCGTGTATGTTCCTTTCAAGCGTTGGAGATAAGATCGCCGTTCGTATCCGCTCTTCGATAAAGCCTACGAATTCCTGAAAAGTATCGTCATCAATTATCGACGCGACGCGTTTGGAAAGAACTTCGTCGACACGACGTTCAACAAAAGCGTTGATCGTAGAGTGAGTTTCCTCGTTCTTGAGGATGCGGTCAATGTGTTCGGCGACCGTTAACTGAAGCGAGGTGATGGCATCAAGCACAGGCCCGCGAAGATTGGCCGGCAGCGTCTCTATTAGCGAGGGATAGTTTTGTGAAAGCAAATCCTGAGTGTATGAATCAATAACGCCGCGGATCTTTGTTCGCAAGAAATCTTTACCGACGAGTTGATCCATTATCGTTTCTTGCGAAACGAGTTCTTCGCCAACCGCCTTTCCGATCGCGTTTGCGAGTCGATCACGATGACGCGGGATCATGCCTTGCGGAAACAACGTAATGCCAAGAACCTTAAACGGCCGACGCGGACGAAACAACATTCTTACCGCGAGCCAAGCGCCGGCATAACCGTGAAAGGTAGCAAAGACGATCAACAATCCTATCTGGACCCAAATATTCTTGAACCAAGGCGAGATCGCGTTTGCTAATTCGTTAAAGAATTCCATGTATGAGCCCGATGTGCATCGTGGTAAAGACTAAAAGATCTGAAATCCTTTGGACCGAAGGCAGAACTCAGTGAAATCCTTTAACCAGTCGTGGCTTACGCTGTAATTTTTCCATTGTTCATCCTCGTCCTTATAGATCGTTCCGTCATCGGGCTGATCCGTGATCGAACCGTCGGCGAAGATCCGCTTATTGGGCTCCAGCTTGGGAAGGACCTCGTCGCGTATCTTTCGGCCGATCAAATGGGCATCATCCATGTCGATCTTCACGCCCATCGCGTTATATCCCATCTGACGCACCTTTCCTTCGCTAAGGATATCCAGGCTCTTCACTACTTCGAGAGCCGCCTTCCAATTCCATACGTTCGCGTTGAATTCGAAGTTCTCCGAACCCATATCATGCAATGTGAAACTCATATTGTGATTGTACGACAGGCTGATGTTCTGCCCGTTTTGAAAAATGCTAATCGTGCGCACAACCAATAGTCAACGCGGGAGCGAGTGACTATAATTTGAATTCGAAAGATGAGATACGAGATCCAATTTCGAATTATCGTTGATCGACCGCTCCCGGGTGTTTCAATGCAGGTTCAGCGAGGGAAGAATGAGCTGTTGCCGCCGGTCAGTATGTCGGGCGAATCAATTACCTTTGAGTTCCCGGTAACTGTCGAACTTCGCGATACGGGTTTGAATTTCCTGGGAAAATACGCACAAGGTCCTAAGGATTCTCGTTTCGTTTATGTAAATTCCGGCTCGTATGCAGGACAAAACGGAACCCGTTGGAATCGCCGCGCGAAGCTCTCGCTTATGTCGATCACACAGGAACAAGTTGAGAAGGTGCTTGTCGATCCGGGTAATTTTATTGAAGTTACTATGCCGGGCGTCGGTAAAGACGGAGGGCCGTCGTGCGCCAGCATAAAAGGATTGGTATGGAAGGTCGTTCGGGAGTGAACATTGTCAAGTATCTGAAACGCATCGGGCTGGGTGAAACTGAACTAAACACAGACGCACAATGCCTGAGTTTGCTACAGACTTCTCATCTTCTCGCCGTGCCGTTTGAAAACCTGGATATCCATTGGAAACGGCCGATAATTCTCGATACCGGCAGATCTTACAAGAAGATCGTTGAGGGAAAACGCGGCGGATTCTGTTACGAACTTAACGGGCTTTTCAACGAGCTGCTTCGCGACATCGGATTCAGAACACGTATCGTTTCGGCCCGTGTATATAATGGGACCGATTTCGGGCCGGAGTTTGACCACGCCGCGATCATTGCCACCATCGGAGAACTCGAATACCTCGTCGATGTCGGGTTTGGGGATTTCGCAGCCGAGCCGCTAAGAATAGTTCCCGATATCGAACAGAACGATCGCGAAGGCGTTTTTGTCATTCGCCGCGGTGACTTCGGCACTCTTGAAGTTCTAAAGAGCTCCGACGAAGGCTGGCGGCCGCAATATTCTTTCACGCTTCTGGGACGCGATCTTTCAGAATTTGCCGAAATGTGCGACTTTCAGCAGTATTCGCCTGATTCGCATTTTACAAGAGGCAGAATGTGCTCGATCCTGACCGAAACCGGACGCAAGACGGTTACAGATTCCAAATTCCTTATTACCGAAAACGGTGCGAAAGCAGAATACGCAGTTAACTCTTCGGAAGAATTCGATCGTCTGTTGAATGACGAATTCGGTATTCGGCAGATACAATAATCAGAGATGTCGCAATCAATCTCATACGCCGACGCAGGCGTTTCAATAGACAACGCAAATAGGGCCGTTGCGAAGATCCGCGAATATGCGCGAGCAACATTTAACGAACGCACCCTGACGGAGATCGGCAGTTTTGGCGGGATGTTTTCGGGAGCATTTCCCGGAATGGAAGATCCGATACTTGTGGCCTCGGCTGACGGCGTGGGAACAAAGCTCAAACTCGCTTTCGAGACCGGAATTCACAATACCGTCGGCGCAGACCTAGTAAACCATTGTGTAAACGACATTTTGGTACAGGGCGCACGGCCGCTCTTCTTTCTCGATTATTTTGCAACAGGGAAACTGGAGCCCGATGTGACGGCCGCCGTCGTCGAGGGCATGGCTCGGGCCTGCAAAGAGAATGGCTGCGTGCTGCTCGGCGGCGAGACGGCCGAGATGCCGGATTTTTATCCGCCGGGTGAATACGACCTTGCGGGATTTATTGTCGGTGTCGTAGATAAGCCAAAAGTGATCGATGGTAAGTCGATCGTACCCGGCGACGTCGTGCTCGGCATTCCGTCAAACGGTTTGCAGACGAACGGATATTCGCTTGCGAGAAAACTATTTTTCGAGGTCGGCGGTTACACGGTCGATTCGTATTTGGACGAACTCGGCACGACCGTCGGCGAAGCCCTTTTGGCGACGCATCAGAGCTTTCTGCCGCAGATCGGCCCGCTGCTTTCTAAAAATGGCGACAAGAGTGTCGCCGCTCCGATAAAAGGTCTCGCACATATCACCGGCGGCGGTTTTCTAGAAAACATTCCCCGCATCTTGCCGGACGGCGTCGGAGTCGAGATCAACCGCGGCACATGGACCGAGTTGCCCGTTTTCGGTGTTATGCAGAAACTTGGCAACGTTTCCGACCACGAGATGTTCCGCACGTTCAATATGGGTATCGGAATGGTTGCGATTTGTGCAGAAGCGTCGGCAGAAACCCTAATTGGTCAGGTAAATTGCTTTCGAATAGGGCGAACAACAACCGGAAAAGAGGTATCGATTGTCTAGTGAAAAAGGGAAAAGAACCGGAACAGTTCTATTTTGTCGAAGTTCACGCCCAGCAGTGTTCGGCTGAGGAATTGAAACACCACCTTTCTGAATTTGGAAAAGCTTTCATTGATCGAAGTCACCGCGACCGTTGGTTCCATGTAACACAAGAGAAACCCGAAAAGGCGAGTGATGAATTAGGAAGACTGCTGTGGGGCGTGAACGAAAAATATCGACGACCCATGGACGGATCAAGCGCATTTCCAAATTCGTTAGAACGTAGGTTTGGTAAGAAGAGGGGAGTTTATTTTGATGGAATTGACGATCCATGCAAGGTTTCCGCAGTAGGAGCATCGACGTTGGCAGCAGAAAGGGGGAACGATGCACTCTTCTCGATCGATCCGGGAAAGTTAGCGATATTCTTTTT
>CAYTDJ010000112.1:0-7661 GCA_964436265.1 uncultured Chloracidobacterium sp.
CTTTTTGCGCGAGCATTTGGTGCCACATCTGACGGCTTCCGCCCCAGCCATTTCGCACCTGCGGGGCATGCGGGCCGGCATAAGTGTAGATCAGCACGGGATATTTTTTGTTTGGGTCAAAGTCAGGCGGACGGATCATCATCGCTTCCATTTCAAATCCGTCGCGATTCTTCACCTTAAGGAAATCCGCAGGACCGAGTTTATACTGTGCTAGTGCGTCGACGTTGTTCTCATTAATGGTGCGTATTAGCGATCCGTCGGCTCTGTACAGCCGTTGTTTTGGCGGCGTATTTACATCGCTCCAGCCCCCGACGTATTGAGTGAACGTAGGGTTGAAAAGCGCCGAATGCGAGCCTTCACCGTGCGAGAGACGCTCGATCGTGCCGTCTGAGATCTTTACGCGATAGATGTTCTCGGCGATGTGACTATCCTTTGTTCCGTTGAAATAGACCCAGCCGGCCGCTTCGTCGATCCCGAAAACTCCGCGCACCTCCCACTTGCCCTGCGTCAGGCGTTTTACGAGTTTTCCGTCGGCCGCATAGATATAGAGATGATTCCATCCATCGCGTTCCGATTGCCAGACGAACGAACCGTCTTTGAGGAAGAACGGATTGTCATTGATCCCGACCCATGCAGGGCTGGTCTCACGGAATAGCCGCTTCGTCTTACCGCCCGAACTTACTGATAAAAGGTCGAGAAATGTCTGAATACGGTTTTGTGCCTGAATAAGTACCGACTTGCCGTCGGGCGTCCATGCGACGCGGCCAATAAGAAGATCGGACGGATCATATGATGAAAGGTCAGCAAAGCGCGCCGATGTTGCGCCGGCTCGCATGGCGCGGGTGGCGCGCCCCGGCGCGGCTATATCGACGAGTCCGAGTCTTACGTTCGGGTTCGGGTCACCGGCCTGAGGATAAGGCGTGTTCTCGATTATCTGATCATTGACCGTATCATTCACCAGCACAAAATTCGGGACGTTCGTATCATCGAGCCGCAGAAATGCGATCCTCTTCGAATCAGGCGACCACCAATAACCGCGTTTTTGCCCACGACCGTAGAGCTCTTCCTCGTAAACCCAATCGAGATATCCATTGAAGATCTTATCGGTGCCGTCTCGTGTCAGTTGCCTTTCGACTCCGCGGGCCGTATCGACGACAAACAAATTATTACCGCGTACGAAACTCACCCATTTACCGTCCGGACTGAGGTCTTCTTCCAGTTCTTCGTCTTTGTTATTAGTCAGGCGAGAGATTTTCCCGTTTGCGAGTGTGTAGTACCACAGATCGTTCGCATGGTTGAACAGGATAGCGGTCTCGCTGTTATTAAAATGCAGCGTCACGGAGTTGGCGATCCGGTCTGCCTCGTCCGCTTTCATTCCCGCTACGGACTGAAGTGCCGATGCGAATTTGGCTGAGTCGTAAAAGGGCTTAGATTCTCCCGTTTCGGCGTTTACTCTAACGAGCTTTCCGTCCTGTGTCTGCCTGAACGACTTGCCGTCGGCGGTCCATATCAACCGAACAGGCGAGCCGCCAAACGGGACACGGACATTGGGGTCCGGGCTGAAAATGTCGTCAACGGTAAGTAGTTTGTCCTGCGCTACCCCAAGACCTGCGAAAACAAAAACGACCGCAAGAACGAGTCCGGTTCTTTTCATAAAGAGTGGAATGAATTGATAATTGATCTCAACGGGAATAAGGATATTCAATCTTTGAAATGTCGGCAAGAGTTATTGCTCTTTACGAATGAGGCTCGGCCCATAAGCCGCTTTCGTCCAGAAAATCGCGCTGGTGTATGTTAACTCTCAGTGATCGCGGTATTTTTCCGCACTTCGAAATTGGCGTGTGTCCCATTTTTCCCCACTTTATCGCATCCTCAAGGACTGTACGGTTCGCAGAGCCACGGGTTTTACTTAGCATTTTCCGGCCAAACGATCTCTATGGTTCAACAAGTTTTGTGGCACGAGTGTTGCCATAAGGGCAATTGGAAAGTTACTTCGCCGAGAACGTATTTCTTTCCAAAGATTGCGACAGTGCCTCTCATCTCTGTCGCTTTACACAGCCGGCGTTTATGCTGAAGCATCAATTGCCGCAGTTGTTCCTTGATTAGTTTGCTAGAAGTAACAGCGCCGCGGCCTTACCCCGCGGCCATCACATTAGAGTTGTAATGCGGCCGACTAGATGGGCCAGCGTTTTGAATCTCCTTCCTTCGGTTGCGTTTTCTGATTGATTGAATTCGGAGCAGCCCAGCTCGAATCGGTTAAGTTCTTTTTTTACCCCGCGGGCGTCACACAGTAGTTCCACAGTACCCGGTTCCGGCGATAAGTCCGGAACCATTTTTTTGCGCGAAAAAGGCATCGCGATCGCGACGCCCGAGGTTCTTTATGTTTCTCGAAGCCCTATGTAGCCAGAGCGAGTTCCAGTTCGAACTCGTCAATCTCGCTGACGGAAGGTACGTGTACAGTGCTGTTTTGCGTAAGTTCCCTATCGAGCCATAACTCCAGCGTCCTCATTTGCTCTTCAAGTATTTCGGCCAATCCGGCAACCATGTCCATTCCAATACCGATCCGCTCGCCTAACTCTGTGTCAACAGTATCGCGAATCGTGATATCGTCGATCGCCATAGCTCGAAATAGCTCAGAGGTATCTTTAATGATGTTCATCGTCTGAGTCTGCTTTGCCTTTAGCCGCGCAAACTCGGCTCGGCGGGTGTTTTCTTTCCGCCGATGGTCAATTGCCCACGCCAATTTTGCAATGAAATGTTCAGGGTTAAAGTGCCTGGGGATAAGGTCATCTGCCCCGGCCTCGAGCACCCTGAAAGCGGCACCTACGTCCGCAGCTTCGTCATTAATGAAGAATAGCGGGATAAGGGAAAGATCATCGTTCGTTCGGACCGCCCTGCATAGCTCGTGCCCTGTCAGATCGGGGAGGGACATTTCACAAATGACAATTTCAGGCCGATAGAGATACATTTGCCGGATCCCTTCTTTCCCGTCTTCGGCAAATAGGATCTCAGCCGAGATCATCTTGAGCGTATTCAATAAATTATCGACCGTTCTTGATCCTCGGCCTATCAATAATATCCGCGTTTCGTTTCGAGGGAGTCTCATAGCCTGCAAGCATTTCGTTACCTATAAACCGAAACGCTCTCCTTTTAACTTTGTCTTAGTGATCGGAGGCCGGCAAATAAATCGGGAAACCGGGTATCGGCTAGCGGCAACAACCGTGCCGAAGTGCTGAATGGTTGGTTTTTTTGGGGCAAAGTACGATACGAGACGCTTCTTCAGGGGCAACAAACTAGAAAAGTGAGGAGATCTTCCACGCCGAAATGCTTGGAGCAGGGCATTTGTCCCGAACGTCAGTGGGAAAATGATCTTATCTCCAAGGTCACTGTTCGCGGGAGATGATTCGGCTCAGAGTTTTTCGGTCGATGTTAAGGATCCGTGCGGCCGCCTGTTTATTTCCTTTCGTTGATCCCAATACCCTGGACACATATTTCGTTTCCATTTCCGCAAGCGTCAGGAACTGGACGTCTCCGTTCATGTATGCTTCGGCGAATGGAGCAGCCAGGCCCGCGCTGGTCAGGTCGGCGTTGAGGTCCGCCGCGCGAATACGCTCCGGCAAGTGTTCCGGATAAATAACGTCATCCGACATCGAAACCGCATGGAGGACCGCGTTCTCGAGTTCACGCACATTTCCCGGCCAGGAGTAATTCTTGAGCATCTGCATCGTCTCTTCGGCAAAAGAGACTCCCGGAACCGCGGATCTTGCCGCAAAATGGAGGGCCAATAACGGGATGTCTTCGACGCGTTCCCGGAGCGGCGGCAATTTAATGGTCACTGCGTTGAGCCTATACATAAGGTCCTTTCGGAAACGCCCGGCCTCGACCTCTTCCTCAATGTCGCGATTGGTAGCGCATATCACGCGGGCATCGACCCGTATAGTTCGATTAGAACCGACACGGCGTATCTCATTTTCTTGAAGTGTTCGTAGAAGCTTAACCTGAAAGAGCGGCTGAGTTTCGGTTATCTCATCAAGAAAGATGGTGCCGCCTTGGGCCTCTTCCCAAAGGCCCACGCGTTCACTGCTTGCTCCTGTGAACGAGCCTTTTGCATGGCCGAAGAGTTCCGATTCGATCAGCTCGACCGGGATCGCACCGCAGTTGACCGTGACGAAGGGCCCGTTCGATCGATTGCTTCGACGGTGTATCGCGTTCGCCACTATTTCCTTTCCGGTTCCTGATTCGCCCGTAATAAGGACCGAGAGGCTCGTCGGAGCCACCCGTCCGACCATCTTTAGGCAGTCGACGAATTTCGGGCTTTTGCCTATTAAGGGAATGTCGGAACGGTAGCCGTTGCTTACGTGTATCGCAGCGTCCGTAATGTGAAACCTTGCGCGCTGTTCCAATTGTTCGCGAACAAGGCCGGCAATTCGTAAAACGTCAGAAACCGTGAACGGCTTGACCAGGTAGTCAAATGCTCCGATCGCGGTGGCATCCAATGCACCGGCGGCCGAACCATGGCCGGTCATCATCACAAAGCGGGCATCAGGTTGCTGTACGGAAAAATTCCGAAGGATCTCGTATCCGTCCATACCGCGCAGCATTACATCGCAGAAAACAAGATCAAACTTGCGTCTTGCGGCGGCGCCGAACGCAGATTCAGCATCAGCGACCTCTTCGACCTCCCAACCATCCGAACGCAGAACCTCCGCGACAAACCCGCTCACGCCGGGTTCGTCATCGATAACGAGGCAATGTGGACGCTTTGACATTGTCGAAAATTATATCCCGACCGTAAGGTTAATTACTACAAATAAATCGACGTTGCGGATCGAGGACGCACTTCAGTCCGGCCTTACGGATCACACCTCAACGATCGTTGCGGGATCCCGCTAACTCTGGGCCGGATCAGTCGTCGGGTCTGGCATAATTATCGCTTGTTCAGGCGAAGCTGCTGAATGTCGGACGGCACGGCATGCAGGTTAGAGTCTGGTTTTATTTAACGTTGATTCGGTGTTCGTTGAAGCGTAGGATTGGGAAAGCCTCGTCGCCACAACCTGTGAGCCGGGACACCCGATCGCCGGAATGGATCCGTAAGATGACCTTATGAGAACTCTTCGTGTTCTTCTTTTACAAGACTCCATTGAATTTGGAGACCGCATCCTGGAGCAGCTCGAGGATTCAAGTTATAGGGTCGAGAGCAAACGTATCGACGACCTGCGCCAGTTGGAGTATGCACTGGATGGGACAGCCTTTGACGCGATCGTCTCGGCATTTCGTTTTGGAAACGACACCGCGTTTGAAGCCCTCGATCTTGCCCGTTCCAATGGCGCAGAGGTTCCGTTCATCATTGTTTCCGACGACATCGGAGAAGAATCGCCCGCGTCGCTGATCCGAAAAGGGATCAGCGATCATTTGACATTCGACGATCTCGGCCGCCTTGAGCATGTCATAAAGCGCGAGATCCGTGAGTTCGCGGTACAGCGGGAAAAACAGGAAGCCGAACTTGCATTGGCCGAAAGCGAAACCAGGCTTAATCTTGCCCTCTCTGCAGCTGGAATGGGTGTATGGGAGTGGGACCTGGCGACGAACGACGTTATCTGGTCTCCGGAGTGCTCCCTTATTCTTGGCATCTCGGTCGCCGGAGCCAAAAGCGAGAATCTAGTAGGCATGGTGGTCGAAGATGACCGTGAAATGGTCGTCGGGGCATATACGCGTGCGATATCCGACAAGACCGCGTTTGACGTTCGGTTTCGCCTGCGAAGAAGCGATGGCGAGGTCATTTGGCTCATTGCAAACGCCCGTGCTTTTTGCGATGCAAACGGCCGCCCGGAGAAATTTGTCGGTACGCTCCGCGACATTACCCGAGAAAAGAGATCCGAAGATGCTCTCATCGAAGCCGAAGAGAGATATCGTATCGTTGCCGAAACTGCGTCTGACGCGATCGTATCCATTGATGCCGAAAGCACTATTATATTTGCGAACCCCGCAGCCGAGGCGATCTTTGGTTATGAGCGGTCGGAAATGCTGGGCCAGCCTCTCTCTTTGTTGATACCGGATAGACTTCGCTCATCTCACAGATCGGCCTTTGCGAGTTATATCGTGAGCGGGGTCAGGTCATTGGACTGGCGGAACGTCGAAACCACAGCTATCAGAAAGGACCGGACAGAAATTGGCGTACAGATCTCGTTCGGCGAGTTCAAGAAACAGGGAAAACATACCTTCACGGCGATCATCCGCGACGTCACCGAGCGGAAGAAGGCCGCGGATGCGGTTCGGCGATCCGAACAGAACTTTCGCGCGCTCGTCGAGGCGACCACGCAATACGTCTGGAATCTTGATGAAACCGGAAGGCTGATAGGACTGCCGGACTGGTGGACGGAACTGACCGGGCAGAGCTTTGAAGACAGCCTGAATTTTGGATGGGTAAACTCGATCCACCCGGACGATCGCGATCGAGTGATGAAGGAGTATTTGAGTGCAGTCAGCTCCCGACAAGCGGTTGACCTCGATGTCAGGATACGGGACGCAACCGGAACATATCGGTACTATCGAGCACGCGCTGTCCCCGTGATAAACGATGACGGAAGTTCGACACGATGGATCTGCTCTCTGATCGAGACTACCGCTCAGCGGGTAGCCGAAGAAAGACTTCGTGAAAGCGAGGAGCGGTACAGGCTGATCTCTTCGATCTCCACAGACTATATGTATGCGACTGGTCTCGATGAGAACGGAGAGGTAGGCCTTGACTGGGTAACCGGCGCATTCGAAAAGATAACAGGCTATACGCAGGAGGAGTTCATCGAGATCGGCGGTTGGAGATCGATCGTACATCCCGATGATCTGGAAAAAGATCAGGCGGACCTTCAAAGACTGCTTGCTAACGAATCAGTTGTATCTGAAATTCGAATCGTCCGTAAGAACGGTGAAAGTGCGTGGATGCGGAGCTATGCGCAGCCTATATGGGACAGTGCGGCCGGACGTGTGACGAAAATATGCGGTGCCGTCCAGGACATCACGGAACAGAAACTCGCCGAATCTGCGGTCCGCGAAAGCGAAGACAGGCTTCGGTCGATACTGGATGCGGAACCGGAATGCGTGAAGCTGCTTGATCGATCGGGCGCCTTGGTGGACATGAACCCCGCGGGCCTAAAGATGATCGAAGCAGACTCAGTCGAACAGGTGGTCGGCCGCAAGATCGGCGACATCGTCGCACCGGCTCACCGCGCTGAGTTTGTGGAATTTACCGAAAAGGTCTTCAAGGGCGAGAGTGCGAACCTGAGTTTTGAGATCGTTGGATTAAAGGGCACACGAAGATTTCTGGAATCGAATGCAGTTCCGCTCAAGAACAGCGTGGGTGAGTTTTCAGCAATGCTCGCCGTGACCCGCGACATTACCGAGCGAAAGAAGGCTGAAAAGTTCTTGATCGAATCTCAAAAACGCCTGTCGGAATTGATAAATACGGTAGAAGGTATCGTGTGGGAAGCCGACATTGAGAGTTTTCAGTTCACATTCGTATCCGAACAGGCAGAGACCATTTTGGGTTACCCGCGAGCGATGTGGTACGAGCACGATTTCTGGACGGCTCATATTCATCCCGACGACCGAGAATGGGTCGTGGAGTATTGCGCAAAAGCGTCGGCCGAGACGCGCCAGCACACCTT
>CAYTDJ010000113.1:0-7651 GCA_964436265.1 uncultured Chloracidobacterium sp.
CTAACGCATAAACCGTCGTTAAGCGACCATTTGGAATGGCAGCTTAATATGTTGGATGTCTCCGAAGCTGTTAGGGAGGCGGCAGTCGCGATAATTGGCGACCTCGACGAAGATGGAAGGTTGTCTGCGAGTCTGGAGGATATCGCTGAGCTCGCCGGTTGTTCATTGGAGGCGGCGGAGAAAGCAAGGCAAGCCGTTCTTCGCATGGATCCGATTGGGTGTGGGGCGTTTAACGTGCGGGAGTGTCTGTTAGTTCAGCTCGAGGTTGAGGACATGGCTGACAGCTTAGCTGCAAGGTTGGTAATGGACCATCTCGAAGACCTTCAGCCGCATAGGCTCCAACATCTTTCGAAAGCAACTGGGGTGGAGATCCACGAACTTAATGAAGAGATCAAGAAGATAAGAGCTCTGGATCCCTATCCGGGCAGGCGTTACTCGTCAGAAGACGCCATGTTCGTGGCTCCAGAGGTCTATATTGAAAAGATCGAGGAAGATTATGTGATCTATTTCGCGGATGATGGCAGCCCGCGACTTCGGATCAGCCCGACCTACCACCAGCTTCTCGATCAGTCCGACACTACCAAGGAAACCAAAGATTTTATAAAGGAAAAAGTGAGATCAGCGGTTGATCTTCTTCGAAACATCGAACATCGGCGACAGACTATTTATAGGGTTGTTGAATGTATCGTAGATCGGCAAAAGGAATTCCTGGATAAAGGTGTCGAGTACATTAAACCGATGATGTTGAAAGATGTTGCAGAAGATATTGGGATGCATCTGTCAACGATATCACGGGTGGTAAATCGAAAATACGCACATACGCCCCAAGGCGTTATCGAACTAAGACGATTTTTCAGTGAAGGGATGATGAACGAAGAGGGAGAAGAAGTCTCGACACGCATCCTTAAGTTGAAGATCAAGAAGATGATAGAAGAAGAAGATACGAAAAAACCCCTTACCGATGATCAGATCGCAAAAATACTGAGCAAGGAAGGTGTAAAGCTCTCACGGCGAACGGTAGCAAAGTACCGCGACCAATTGAACATCGCCGGATCTAGAGAGCGAAAGACAGTCATCTAAGTAACCACGTGACAAAAGGGGACAACATGAAATTCGAATATACAGGACGTCACATAGAAGTAACTCCCGCGCTAAAAGCGCATGTCGAGGAACAATTCAAAAAGGTTGAGCACATTTTCAACGGGAAACCGGCAAAAGCGCATGTGATCATAGAGGTTGAAAGGGGACGGCATCGTTCCGAGGTTATCCTGAACTGGCGAAAAGAAACAATAACCGCCACGACCACAAATTCGGATATGTATCTGTCGCTTTCGCAAACGATCGCAAAACTTGAGAAACAAGCCTTGAAGATGAAGAAAAAGGTGATCGACAAGGCGCATAAAGCAAAACGCTCCGCCGTTGTCGCTGAACGCCGTACAGAATCAAGGGGGGATGTTCGCCGCCCACGAATCATACAGGCGCGAAAATATGCCGTAAAACCCGTCGCGCCTGAAGAGGCAGTTATGCTGCTCGAACAAGATTCAAAAGATTTTCTTGTTTTCCGAAACGCTGAGAACCAGAAGATCGCCGTGATCTATAAACGATCGGACGGAAACTTTGGACTTATCCAACCATAGGAATGATCTCAATCGACGAAGGTAATCGAACACCGGCTGTTTCGGTCCACACTTTCTTAGAGATTGCGTTTGACCAGATGCCTATCGAGTGTTTAGTCGGATCGGATTCCCTCAAAGAGCATTCGCTTGATTCGCCTCGGGTTCAAAAACTCGGTCTTGCTCTTTCGGGGTTCACGCATCGAATTCATCCGGGTAGGATCCAAATCTATGGCAACAGCGAAGCTTATTTCTTTTCAAATCTTTCCGCGGATGAGATATCGACCGCTATTGATCGCCTTGATGCCAAGAACATAAGCTGTATCCTTGTCACAGCAAGTAATAACCCACCGGAAAGGTTTCTCGAATTTGCTCATGAAAATAAGATCCCGCTTCTGCGAACATCGATCGCCAGTTCCGAGGCTATAAATGCGGTCGCCAGGATCCTTGGATTTGAGCTGGCCCCGCAGCAGACTGTCCACGGCGTGTTGATAGAAGTATTTGGTATCGGAACTATCCTTATCGGCGAATCTGGAATTGGTAAATCGGAATGCGCACTTGACCTGATCGGTAGAGGGCACCGCTTGATCTCGGACGACTCTGTTGTCTTAAGGCGCATTGGTGATCGACTGATCGGGGCGGCTCCGGAGATCACACGGGATCACCTGGAAATACGCGGGCTGGGAATAATAAATGCCCGAGAACTTTTCGGGGTTTCTGCATTAGGAAGGGAGACCAATGTCGCTCTGTGTATCGAGTTTGTTGGCGACAGCGAGGAATCGCATTTCGATCGTCTCGGATTTGAATCGGGTTCCTATTCTGTTCTAGGCATTGATATCCATAAATTCGTATTTCCAGTTCGGCCCGGGCGTAATCTGGCCACGCTGTCTGAAACAGCGGTCCGAGTTTTTGTTTCAAATAGAAAGGCGGGAGGAGCGGCTCATGAGCTTATCGCCCGACATGATAAGGCTTTGAGGGACTTGAATGGCCAAGAGTAGATCCAAAAATGTTCCGCATCATTTTTTGATCATTACCGGGCTTAGCGGATCCGGAATGAGTTCTGCGACCAAGGCATTCGAGGATCTAGGCTACTTTTGCGTCGACAACCTCCCTCTCACAATGCTTTCAACCTTTGCCCGTCTGCTGATCCCTAATGAAGAAGAACATCCGGCGATCGAAAAGGCTGCGTTGGTCATTAATATACGGGAAAGGCATTTTTTGTCGCAATTTCAATCTGAGCTGGCGAAACTCGAACGGAAGGATCTCAAGCCCTATGTCATATTCTTCGAAGCAACTGACGAAATACTACATAGGCGTTTTTCTGAAACGAGGCGACCGCATCCCTCTGTCGGCGGCAAAACGTTGGACAGATCAATAAAAGCCGAAAGAAAGGAGATGCAGGCGCTGAGAAAGCTCGCTGACCTGATCATCGACACATCGGAGCATACCGTGCACACTCTTCGGCGTTCGTTGATGGAGCGTTTCAGTACATCAACGGAAGGCTCGCCGCTCCGCGTTCAGATAGTCAGTTATGGACACAAGTTCGGAAACCCCCGCGACCTGGATCTTTTGTTTGATGTAAGACATCTGCCAAATCCGTTTTTCGAACCGAATCTACGACAATTGACCGGGGAAGATAAGCGAATCGTAAAATTTCTCGAGAAATACCCGGAAGTAGCCGAGACAGTATCAAGGTTCAGTGATCTGCTCTTGTTTTTGTTGCCATACTACAAGCGAGAAGGGAAGTCATATGTTACTGTCGGGATCGGCTGCACCGGAGGGCGGCACCGTTCTGTGATGGTGGCGAATAGCCTGAAACGTGTTCTCACCCGTCACAAATACGATGTTTCGGTAAACCACAGAGATATGCAAAAATGATGGTTATGGAAAGAATCGGTGGGGTGATCGTTTCACACGGCCAACTCGCAAATGAACTTTTGGCGGCGGCCGAGACGGTGGTTGGTGACATTGGCCACATTATTGCGGTCTCGATCGGTTGGCACGATGATGTGGAAATGGCAAGAGACGAAGTTGAGCGGGCTATCAGATCAGTATCCAAAGGAACAGGGGTCATCATATTGACCGACATGTTCGGCGGAACTCCGACCAATATCGCCGCGATGTTCCTCTCACCGGGTGACGTGGAGATCGTCACCGGTGTCAACCTTCCCATGGTGATCAAACTCGCGTCGAATACAAAGGATCTGGATCTTATTGATCTCGCAAAAGAGATCGAGGATCAAGGAAAGACCTCCATATATAGAACGAGCGCACTTTTGGAGCCACAAAAACTAAAGAAGGATGCTTGAGGGCAACGTTAAGGTTATCAATCGACTTGGTTTGCACGCGAGAGCTTCCGCTCAGTTGGTTAAGGCCGCGTCGAGGTTTTCATCGAAGATACAACTTAAACGAATTGACCGCGACATCACCGCTAATGCCAAATCGATCTTGAGCGTTCTTACTCTGGCTGCCGGGGTAGGAACTACCTTACTAGTATTGATCGATGGCGAGGACGAAGTTTCGGCCTTCGACGAGATAACTCGCTTGTTCTCATCGGGGTTTGGCGAATCGTAGTCTTTGGTCTTGATCTATATGAAAAGCAGACCCGAAAATATTGGAATTCTTGGCATACCGCTCGGCTTCGGTGCAGGGCAGACCGGCAGCGAACTTGGTGTCGATGCGATGCGCCTTTCCCGGGTGCGGGGAAAACAACTTGCGGAACACCTCTCTGATCTTCAACTCTCAGTGAGGGACTATGGAAGTGTTCCTGTAATTCGCCCCTCAAGGGAAGCAGACGCGTCTGAGAATCCGAAGTATTTAGATGAGATGCTCGCTTCAAGCCGGAATATTCTCGATTCTGTACTGACTTTATTGAGAGAGGGCTCATTTCCGGTGATACTTGGCGGAGATCATTCAATTGCTATAGGGACATTTTCCGCGCTTTCGTCGTTTTATCGATCCAAAGGCGAGGAGATCGGGTTGATCTGGTTTGATGCCCATGCGGATATCAATACGCCTGAGAGCTCCAGTTCCGGGAACATCCATGGAATGCCTTTAGCAGTTCTGCTTGGTGAGGGAAGAGATGAGTTGATAGGCCTTGAGGGCTTTTCACCAAAACTCAACAAAGATCATTTTGCACATGTCGGGGCCAGAGACCTAGATCAAGGAGAAAGAGATCGAATAAACTCCCTTGGTCTGCGGGACCAATTTTTCACGATGAGCGACATCGACAAAAGAGGAATGCTCTCCTGCGTCGAAGAAGCGATTTCGATAGCGTCAAAGGCTCCGGGAGGTTTTGCGGTCACCTTTGACGTAGATATGATCGATCCTCGGTTCGCTCCCGGCTCTGGGACGCTCGTCAGAGGTGGAACAACATATCGCGAAGCTCACCTTGCACTCGAAGTCATCGCTGAACATGGCGGAATGGTCTCGTTTGAGATCGTCGAGGTGAATCCACTTCTGGACCAGAGCAACATAACCGTAGAACTCGCTGTTGAGTTGATCCTCTCGGCCCTTGGTAAAACCATTCTTTAGACTGCTAGTTGCCACGTCTCGTTCAGACCAGTGAGTTCCTAGATTTCAATACTTTTTTCCGAGCCAACAAGTTTATGAGAAAAACGATCGGGGTTATTTTTGGAGGAAGATCGGGGGAACATGAAATATCGGTCCGATCAGCAAACACAGTGATTCGGGAAATGGACCGGAGCAAGTACCGCGTTATTCCGATCGCGATCGGACAAGACGGAACGTGGCTTGAACCAGCAACTTCATTGGGATTACTGTCCCCTGAATGCGTGGCACTCGGTCAGCCTGACATTACGAGTATTGATCCTCGAGACATAATCTTCATTTCAAATCCAAAGGTCCGAGACCTCAGGGATGACAAGAGCGGTTCGCCGATCGAGCTTGACGTATTATTTCCTGTACTTCACGGGACAAATGGGGAGGACGGGACCATCCAGGGGCTTATGGAGATCGAAGGGATCGCATACGTTGGCTGCGGCGTACTTGCATCTTCTTGTGGAATGGATAAGGTGGTGATGAAATCACTCTTCAAGGAAGCCGGCCTGCCAATCTGCAAACACGTAAGTTTCTTGCGAAGCGAATGGGAACACGATCCCGATATAATTAGAGGATCGATCAAGGAATCGATCGGTTTTCCGTGTTTCGTGAAGCCGGCGAATCTAGGTTCGTCGGTCGGTATCTCTCGGGCTGAAAATGATGAAGAACTGACTACTGCCATTAATGTCGCAGCAATGTACGACCGACGCATCATTGCGGAGGAGGCTCTTAAAATGAGGGAAATCGAATGTGCGATAATCGGAAATGATCATCCTCAGGCGAGTCTTCCCGGCGAATACATCATTCGCGATCGATCTAAAGTATTTCTTGACTATACTGAGAAATATGCAGGAACAGGGAACAATGAGTTCGTTGTCCCTGCTCCGGTCTCCGAACAGCTTTCCGATCGGATCCGCCAGATGGCGATCGCAGCGTTTAAGGCGATCGATGGGTCCGGATTGGCTCGCGTAGATTTCTTCTTAAGAACAGATAACGGTGCATTGCTCGTTAACGAAATAAATACGATGCCAGGGTTAACGGACGCATCCGGCTTTCCCAAAATGTGGGCCACAAGCGGAAAGTCAATGAGTTTGGTCATTGATGAGCTAATCGACCTTGCGATCGAGCGGCATCAAGATAAACAAAAAAATATAACTTCGCTAGTGTGAGCGGCTGACTGAGGTCAATTCTTCGACTTTTCGGCTGTATATCCCTTTCGGGTTCTTATTTGCAGGTTTGGCCGACTGACGCGGAGTTCGATAGCCCGCCATTTACCGTCCTTTTGAGAATTGGTGGGTGAATAACCCAAAGTGTATTGGCTGCCAAGCTCATCGACGATCGATTCAAACGCTGCTCGCAGCGCAGCTCCACCGGGTGTCGCCACAAACGTTCCTCCGCTCTTCTCCGCAAGATTCTTTAGAGGAGCCTGATTCTGAGAACGTTTAGAATCTCCTATTGGTGACATATCAACAGTGTATATCACTACGTCGGCCGAAAGTGCCGCTTTCAGGGCCTTTTCGCTCGAGCGGCCACTCAACGTATCCTGTCCATCAGAAAGCACTATAAGCGCGCGCCGTTTTTCGGGACGCTTAGACAGAGCGGCGGAGGCTTCGTAGATAGCGTCATTCATTTTCGTCATTCCATTCGCTTTGAGATCAAAGATCTTTTGTTCGATGTCACGGCTGTTCGAGAATTCCTGAACAAGAGTGACTTTAGAATCGAAAGAATAAATAGCAGCGTTATCTAATTCTCTGAGACCATCCAAGAATCTGATAGCCGCCGCCCTGGCCATGCTTACGCGTTCTTCCATGCTCCCTGAGGTATCGAGCAGGATGGCCACCGCAAAGGGTGTTTCTTCCGCGGAAAACAGTTCGATCTTTTGTTCAACCCCATCCTCAAAAACTTTGAACTGCTCACGTTTTATTCCGGAAACGGCACGTCCCGCCGAATCTTTGATCGTTGCATTCAATACAACGATCGAGGAATCGATCTTGAGTTCGTCTTTGTCCTCCTGTGCAGCCGACTGATGCCATGATAGACAGAGGAGCACTGCGGCAAAAGCGATCGTGGCGTTTTTACGTCGTTGCTGTAGCAAGTTAATAATCAGATAAGCGGGTTGGGTTCTGCAGCTATTGCTTCAGCCGTAGAAATTTTATGACTCTGATAACAGCGTTCGAACTCTGAATAGCAACTGCCGAAATACTGAATCTCGTTGTTTTTCTTATTTCGTCGACAAGTTTAGCCGTAGTTGATCGCAACACACTGAACGCAGACTTAAGGTCGACGGGCTTTTCGTCATCATCGTCAGACTTTTCGGCCGATTGGTCATCATCTCCGCCGAGTTCGCCGCGGATCTTCTTGATTACCTTTTCCAGTTCGGCGAGTTTTTTAACATCATTCGGCGTAAATACCGGATTTTCCTCAAAGGCGGAATCAAGTTCTTCTGAAAGCGCCAGTGCGGTCTCAGCTCTCTTAAG
>CAYTDJ010000114.1:0-5860 GCA_964436265.1 uncultured Chloracidobacterium sp.
GAACCTTGCGAGCACTTACCGCCAATTGGAGAGATATCCTGAGGCAAATGCCGCGTACAAGATGGCCGAGCCGGGCAATACGAAAAACCCCGACCTTTACAGCGAATGGGGCTATTGTCTCGGAAAGACAAACGAATGGGACAAAGCTACCGCCAGACTTAACACCGCAAGAGAGCTGAGCCCAAGTGCGGTTGATAACAATAACACCGGGTGGGGATATTACAACGCTGCACGATGGGATAAGGAACAAAAGAAAGATGCTGACGCGACGGCGAAACTGCAGCTTGGCAAACAATATCTGGAGAAAGCGGTCGAACAAGATCCGAAACTCGATGCCGCCTACCTAAACCTTGGGGCTACAAACAACTCGCTCGGCGACTTCAAGGCGGCTGTTGACTGGTTGAATCGGGCATTGTCGATCCGGAGTGATTGGGTCATTGCATTGAATCAGCTTGGGCTCGCCTATCGAGGTTCGAATGACCTTACGAATGCTTTGGTGCAATTCCAGCGGGTATCGTCGCTCGATGCTAACAACGCTTTCGGACTAGTGAATCTCGGCGAGGTCTATCATCTTACCGGAAACAAGAAAGAGGCAAAGAAGGTGCAGGACAAGCTGAAGAAGATCAATCCGGCATTGGCTAACCGTCTGGACAGCTTTTTTAGTGGAAAGGCTGCGATCGATGCCGCAAAGCAGAAGATAGAAACAAAGATCCCGAAAGTTCCGAGGATCCCGTTCTGATCGCGGATCAAACGAAAAATAGGCCCGCAGCTGAGGACAATCGGCTGCGGGCCTTTCAGTGTCTACTCGACATGGGGCTATCGAACGACCAAAAAATAATATCGCCAAGAACGGACGATCTCAGGGTTTCGCCGTTAAGCTGTTTTCTTGAGGTGAAACAGTGAAATGCCTGACGGAATCTCGCTGTTACAAACCTTATTGCGGAAAAATCGTGAAATCTTTCAAAAAAATCGCGCTATTGCGAGAATCGCTGGATTATTCGGGTCAATCGCACTTTTGCCTAGGTTGAATTCCGGATTAGATTATGTGAATCTTCTCCTGCAAACGCGACTCGCCCACGAATGAAAGACCAGTATGTTCTAAAGAAGGAAGACTTCGACGCCCTGCTTGCGCTTTTTTCCGAGGATCGGGAAGAGGCAGGGCGCATCTATGAGCGCGTCCGAAATGGATTGGAGAGGTTCTTCACCGGGAAAGGTTGCCGAGACGCCGCTCAACTTGCCGATGAAACGCTTAATAGAGTGGCATCCAAAGCCGGCACCTTTGATCTTTCCGCCAATACAAGGCCCGTCACATTCGTCTATGGCTTCGCCGCCAAGATCTACCTCGAACAGGCACGAGTTCGGCCAACTGTTCCGATAGATCAATTGCTTAACCTGCGGTTGCTGGATTCGGGAGCATTCGAGTTTGAAGATCCTCACGAAATGGCCCTTTCAAGGCTTGATGAATGCCTTAGCGAACTCTCCGATCCCGACCGGCAATTGATAGTCAGTTACTACAGCCGGGAAAAGCAAGAGAGGATCGATTTGCGAAAAAGACTTGCAAAAGACCTTGGATTAAGACCGGAAGTACTTCATATGAAGGTTTTTCGAATTCGGGAGAGTCTTCGGATTTGCTTAAAAAAAAGACTCGATGGTGAAAAATAACTGTTAGATTTTGAGCTTTTTTTGCAATAACGAGTAAGAAGGCGGAATTATATGGCCCTCGATAAGAAGATCATGAAGAATTGGTTAATAGGCGCCACCAGCGACGCCGAGAACGAGCAGGTGGGGGTTCGAATGATCGAGGATGATGCGTTCGCTGACGATATGTCGCTAGCCGAGAGCGAACTCATCGAAGAATACCTTGAAGGAAGTCTGACCGAAGCCGAGCGGGAGTTATTCGAGCTCAATTATCTGGTAAACGACGAACGACGCGAACTGGTCAATGAAGTAGCCTTGCTAAAGAAATATTCGGGCGGTTCGAACAAGGTTTCCGAGCCGCTGCCGATTCGCACATGGCTTGACGCGGTATTCGGGTGGCGTCCAAATCCTTTGGTGTTCGGCCCGGCCGTGATCTTGATACTCGCCCTGCTAGGCTGGCAGTTTCTACTCAATTCAAACTCTAATAAACTTGAGACACAATACGCGGAGATAAACCGAGAAGACGTTTCTGATCTAACCCGCTTTTCTCAAATGGAGCTTTATCCCGGAACCTTTCGAGACCTGGGCGGCGGCGGGCCGGTGTTTAAGATCGGTTCATCCGGCGAAAGTGTGGTTTTCAGGATGCCGCTGACATTCACATCCTCCGAAGGCACCGTATATGGTGCGGTCCTGACGATCAATGGCAAGTCGGTGTTCAACGTCGAAAAGATACAAACGTTGGTGGTAGGAAGTTCTCAGGAAGCAAGGGTCGTCCTTCCCCGGAGCGTTTTTGAGAAAGGGCAATGCCAGATAATTCTGACGCCGAAGATCGGCGGGCATTCGCCTATTATCTATACATTTATGGCCGAGTGAGCCACTCTGCGCCGTCGGATAAAGAAATAGAGAAGTCCGCAAGCCGCGAATGCAACAGCGGCAATGGTCGCGAGCCGCCAATTAACGCCCGCGGATCTTACGCGAACCGTTGGGTCTCCTTGAAGCGTGAATGACGCCCAATAGAACGGGGAACTGAATTGAGGGTCCCGGTAAAGTTTGATCTGAGCATTGCGAAGAGATTCAGCCGACGACTCACCTCGATTCCACATACCTTCATAAAACTCGGTCATTATCAGGTTTGTCGCGCTGTCTTCGATCGGCCAAAGGCTTGCCAATACGGATCGAGACCCTGCTTGCAGGAAAGCGGTATTGAGGCCCACTACGCCCTCTCCCTTGACCTCCTTTCCGGTACCCGTCTCACAGGCGCTCAAAACCACGAGATCGGCGCTCAGTTTCATTGAGTAAATGTCCTGCATCCGGACCGACTCATTCAGCGGTGTTCCGCTTTTGTCAAACCTCGAAAAGACCAGGCTAGATAGATCGGGACGATCGAGGTTAACGAATCCATGGGTGGCAAAATGGAGAACCCTGTAATCGTCCAAGGGGAGGCCCATCAATCGTTCACGGCTAGCTGCAAAGCCCGAAAAAGAATCTACGTCGGAACCGCTGACTATCTTTTGGATAGAGGTTGCCTCGACACCGGATGATTGGAGGCGGGGCAGAGTTTCAAGGGATTCTACGAGGCGAAAGCTTTGGTCAGGCGAGGGGCCTTTCTCGGAATCTAACGCGATGCCTGTGAGCCGCGGGTCTTCGCGGTTAAAGACCGGATCAGAGAAGATCAAGAAATCCTTTCTGTGATCCGCCCTTGAGTCCCGATGAACTGTTTTCAAGAGCGACATGGTCTGTGCCGACGGCTGATAAACGACCTCGTTAGTAAGCAGTATCGGTTCATCGGACGGTGAGTTCGGGAATGGAAGTGCGGAGAGAGGCAGATAATGCAGCTTACCGTCAGGAACCACGATCAATCTTTTTCCTTTTAGTTTGTCCGAAACGTTTCCGAGAAGCATGTCACTTAATTCATGTGAAAGCTGCGAGAAACTACGGTCGGCTTCGGCGACGCGCGATCGCAAGGACTCGATCGAGTCGCCGGCCTGCGGCTTGCGTGAGTTCAATAGTTCCAATAGCCTGTCCACGCGCTCATCTATATCGCTTTTCTGCGGGAGTACATACTGCTCGAGCTCATTTTTCGTAACCAGCCAGAGGTAGCTTCGATCGTTTCCGAGAAAGTACTCTAACAGGACTTCATCTTCGGCCAACGCGTTTGTTCGGAACCGGGCAATGTCAAAGGGCTCTGGATCGCTGATCGCAGAGTAATACGGGCTTTTATTCTTGAGTTCCGACCGGATCTCGTCCAGGCGATCTTTTAGGTCACTGACCTCATCGCTGATCCTCCTTATGTCGGACGAATTCGGTTCCTTGCTGAGCATGTTCGTAAGTTGGTCTGACTTCGAGCTGAGTTCGGATATGATGCGCCTTTCGTTCTCAAGAAATTTCTCGTCAGCGTCGGCAAATGACCGGGCATTTAGCTGAGACATTTTCTCAATAAATGTCCTCGCCCGTATGCCTTCCGCCATCTTTAACGCTTTTAATTTGGAGTCTTGATCGGGAGTCTTTGCGGCCCGGTCAGCTTGAAGCTGTATCGAAAGGGCGTATCGGTCGTAAACGCTCGATGTGAACGATCCTTTGAGTCCGACACGGCCGAAATCGTGGTAAAGCGAATCAGATATTTCAACTGATCCGATCGCAAGTTCCAGAGCCCGATCGGGGTTTCCACTGGCCTTCTCTGTTAGCGAAAGTTGAAAAAGTGTGTCCGCTTCGTGATAGCGGTTTTGCACTGCCCGGTTTAGCTGGAGGGAGGAGTTCAGCAGCTGTCGGGCATCCGCTAATCGGCCCTGAGCCAGATAGACCTTAGACAAACGGGTTTGGACGATCGGAAGAATGTACCTATCGCCGATCTCCGAAAAATAACGCTCCGATCGTTCGAGTTCGGCGGCCGCTGCCATTGGCTCATTGTCATAGAAATAAAGTGAACCAAGTTCTGCACGCGTCCAGGCTTCGTTGACGCGGTTGGCTGTTTTTTTGTTCAGTTCCAGGGCTTCAGCAAAATATTTTTTTGCTTCGGACATCGATCCCGAACGATAGCTAAGGATACCGAGACTCGGCAAAGTGACGGATTCACCAAGAACATGCCCGGCCGAACGGAATGCCTCTAGGGCCTTCTTTCGATAAATAAGCGACGACGGGTAATCGGCCGAATCCTCGTAGATCTTTCCGATCCCATTATAGAGCCGGGCTTGTTCGACCAGATCGACGCCCGGGTCAAACATTGCTTCCGCCGTCTTATACGAATCGAGCGATCGTTGACGCTCATCAAGCTGGCTCCAAATACGTCCAAGGCCAATGTGTGCAAATGCCTGGATACGTTTATCGCCAGCCTCTTTCGAGCGTTCAAGGGACGCCAGCATCGCAGCTAAACTCTCGTCATATCGAAGAGCGCTCAAATAGGCGTACGCCAGGTAAAGCCGGTACTTCGCCGAACCGCTGATATCACCTGCGGAGTTTGCCAGATCGACAGCATTCGAATAATCTTCGATCGCCGAGTCGAGGTTTTGTCGGTAGTAATGAAACTCGGCTTCCGCGAACGAGAGAAGCGCTTTCGTTTCCGGTAGGACCTCACCCGAAGATCGAAGCCGAACCAATGAGTTGAGCGTCTCATCTGCCGCTTCGGTTTGTCCGCTATTTAGTTCAATGAGAAATAACTCGGCCACGGCCGCAGAATATATGTCTTGAAAACCGTTTGACCGAGCATCGTTTTCGACTTTCTTGAAGATCTCTCTGGCCTCATCCGTCTTTCCGAGGAGCATCGCATTCCTGCCAAGCTGCAACTCGGCTTTGATCGAAACTGAGGAGACAGAACGTTTGAAATGGGTATTGGCAAGTGAGGTGCAGAGTCGGGAGGACTCTTCGATGGAATTCCGGTTCCATTCAAGGACAAGTCGCCGGGCCCGTTCGAGTTCAGTATCGCCATCGTCGTTAGCTGAGGATACAATTCCGGCAGCAGGCGAAGGAAGAAACGCCAGTACCGAGAGTAGGGAAAAGATCAGCCACTTGCACGAAAGAAACATTTGTGACGGACAAACCAAAAACCGCGACTATGTTACATCATAATCTGAATCATCGGGTTACCGTCGATGCCATACGCGCAATTGCTTCATCTTTTTTCGGGCGGACCGGAAACTTCGGGTATGTTTTCATCATGCAATCTCCCATCAGATCTCGGACGTAGGCCGTATGCGTCCCACCTCAGTTGAAAATTCCGTATTCGTCC
>CAYTDJ010000114.1:5960-7566 GCA_964436265.1 uncultured Chloracidobacterium sp.
ATCTCGGACGTAGGCCGTATGCGTCCCACCTCAGTTGAAAATTCCGTATTCGTCCGAAGATCCTCAGATATTCAGCTAGGCCTCCAGTTCCCCTGTTAACAGGCCAGTTGTCTCGGTTCACGGGCCAGTTGTCGCGGTTCACGGGCCAATTGTCTCGATTAACAGGCCAATTGTCGCGGTTCACGGGCCAGTTGTCTCGATTAACAGGCCAATTGTCGCGGTTCACGGGCCAGTTGTCGCGGGACATCGCGGCGATCGGGTGAGCGCCGGATTTCCAATTATCGTGAACGCGAAGCCATCCACCTTCGGGGAGATCACCGGATTCCAGAACCGAATATGCCTTTTCAAAATCGGAAGAGTCTTCACATCGCCTCAGAGTAACGAATAAAAGGTAAAAGTAGAGGAAATAACCCCAGTTCCTTCCACCACCAAATTCGATCTGTTCGAAACCAGATCTCCGCGCATTTCTGCCTTTTTCCTTGGTACTTTCAATTTCTTTCCAGATGCCTGCATTGAAACGGAGTTTTCTATAGACGTTTAAGGTCGTTAAGTATGTCAAAGCCGTCCATGGAAAGAATATCGAAATGCCCTTCGAGAACTGATATTCATCGCCGCTAAATCCAGTCGCCATTACGCATTGATCGACTGCCCGGATCACAATTTCACATTGCTTTCCCATGCGCCGTATCGCTGCCGAATTTGTACCTTTGCCATTCAATTGTTTTGAAAGCTGGAGGCATTCAAAACGAAGACGCTGGCAAAAGTCTTTGAGATCAACGGTCTGCTCCTGCATATATGCCTGCGAATCAATGCGGCTCTGAAGGATCAACGAACGCGTTTGATAATGAAGTGCGGCAGCATTACGACCGGGTTTCTTACCCTTGATCAGGAATGAAAGTCCAAGGTTATCGTCCAGCATTCTACCAAGGCCGTCAACGGCATCTGTCAAAGCACCGATCTCATCCAGGTCCCACGCCGACATATCTACGGACCGGCCGCCGATCGCAAAGTTTCGCTGATGTTCGATATATGCCCCGACGAACGACCGCGCCGCCTTTTTTATATAAGGTGGCGTCGCGATCTCAAGAGAATCTTGCGGATGGAATTTTAAGAAGCGGTCAGACCCGCCAACAAAATTCCTCAAAAGCGGCGCGTAACTCCAACCGGAATTGGGCACACTTCCTTCCGAGGCGACGATCGTTTGAGCGACGTCCTTAAGTTCGTATCCGACCTCAAGCATGCTCATATCGCAGCTATCGAAGCCGATGATCCCGATACGTTTGTCGTCAAAATAAAGCCGCTTTGATTCTTCTAAGGCCCACCGAAATCGTCGAAGCGACAGATATCGTCCAGAACTTTGGTCCCGCATCAGGCTTGTTCCGAAAAAGCCGAAGCTGTGGCCCGAGAAGATCAGTGCATAGTTTCGCGCCTTTCGTTTTTGCGATCTGATACACCATCGAACGAAATTGATGATCGAGTTTGAAGAGGCCGAATTTTCCGTATCTTTTACTAAGCCGTGGTAGAGATCCTTGCGGGTGACAACATGCCGCTCTGGGATCTGTTCCGAATAGTCGATATAGAGCGTTGGTGCGTCGAGCGAATAACC
>CAYTDJ010000115.1:0-7564 GCA_964436265.1 uncultured Chloracidobacterium sp.
ACGGGCTGATCATCGGTTTACCGATCGGGCCAGCCCATTTTGGGGTTCCTAACGTCATTTCGAACAAGGGGAAGGTAAACGAGAAGGACGCCGGTAATGCGGCGTCCTCTTTTTTTGTTCTGCCTTGTCTAGCTCTTTCTTAATTCGGTCAAGACCTGTTTTGCGACCGCTTTTAATGTATCAAAGACTCCGGTTCCGTTGGCGGCTACGGCCTCGAAGACCGGCTCGTCCTTGCGTTTGAGTTCATGCGCGAGTTCATCCATCGGGATGACGTTTGGAAGGTCGCGTTTGTTCAACTGCAGAACGTAGGGAAGTTTCATCAGGTCGTAGCCCTGTGTCTGGAGATTTTCCTCGAGATTATAGAGAGATTCGATATTCGCGTCCATACGCTCTTCCTGGCTGTCGGCAACGAAGACGACTCCGTCAACGCCCTTTAGGATAAGCTTGCGCGAGGCGTCGTAATACACCTGACCGGGAACCGTGTAGAGGTGGAACCTTGTCTTGAAGCCTCTGACCGTACCTAGTTCGAGCGGCATAAAGTCGAAGAACAGCGTGCGGTCCGTCTCGGTCGCAAGGCTGATCAATTTACCCTTTGCTTCCTGCGCGGTCGAATCGTAGATGTGCTGAAGATTGGTGGTCTTTCCGCACAATCCCGGACCGTAATATACGATCTTGCAGTTGATCTCTCTTGATGCGTAGTTAATGAACGTCATATCTGTTCGGGGGGAAGTTTTGCTGCAGTGAATGCCTAACTGAAAAGACTGTCGATATCTTCGTCGGTGATCTCAGAGAAAACTGAATTTTGGCTCATGGCGAATGAGGACGATTCGCTGACGGCTTCTTCGAGAATCGCGGCTACCTCATGACTGGCCTTTTTTGCCCTTATCTTGACGAGGCCGAGCGTCGAATTCTCATCAAATACCACGACCAGCAAGCTCCGCCCGATTACGCTGATGAATATACTTTCGCGTTCGCCTTCGTGAACGACGGAAGGGAAAGTATCTTCACCGATCAGTTTTGCCATGCTGCTGGTGGCAGCCACATTTCCGGCGGCGAGTGACGAAAAGCTAGTCGTATCCATATCGCCGATATCGCCATGGAATGCTATCGTCTGCCCGTCGCGATCGACAAGAAAGACGACACGGGCGGCACATTCCACGCAGAGCCTTGCGATCACGGACTTCATCCGCTGGAACTGCTGTTCTTGAATGATAAAGGGCATTTGAGCCATCTGGTGATCCCTGAATTGAAGATATTTAAGGGAATGAGTCGGGAAGTGAATTTCGGAAATAGAGGCTGGCGGGACTGACGCGTGTAGAACCGCACAAACAAAAATAACACAAAGGAAACAATGACTACAAGGATTTTTTCATGTTTAACACTTGTCCGTCGGGCAAAAGGTTGATCATTTGCGGCCTTAGTTTGCTAGGGACAGGAATTTTCGATAGATTCCGATATGACTAATGACGGAAATAGGCGCGGATTCGAACAAAGGCGGCTTAAATTGTGTCGCAATCGGAGGCGGAAATGGGTTGTCGACTCTCCTTTCGGGGTTGAAAGGGCACGTTGGTTTTGAGATCGAGCGGCTTTCGGCGATCGTGGCGGTTTCAGACGACGGCGGCAGTTCCGGGCGACTTCGAGACGAGTTGCAGATGCCTCCACCGGGTGACATACGCAACTGCATGGTAGCGCTGAGCGAAGATTCGCTGCTCCTTTCGAAGTTATTTCGATTCCGGTTCGAAGGTGAGGGAGATCTTGGCGGGCATAGTTTCGGCAATCTGTTTCTTGCGGCGTTGTCCGAAATTACCGGGGACTTTGCCGAAGCGGTGCGTTTATCTTCAGAGATCCTTGCGAGTAAGGGTCACATTTTTCCGGCAACGGTTTCCGATGTCCGGATCGCCGCAGAGTTGACGGATGGAACGGTCGTTCGAGGTGAGACGAAAATCGGCAAAGTTGGCCCAAAGATCAAACGACTATACCTTGAACCCGAGAACTGTCATCCGCTGCCAGATGCGATGAAAGCGATCGAGAATGCCGATCTTATAACGGTAGGCCCGGGTTCTCTCTATACAAGTCTTCTACCGCCGCTTCTTGTAAACGGTGTTGCCGATGCAATTGCGCATGCTGCTGCGACAAAGATCTTGATCTGTAATCTAATGACCCAGCCCGGGGAAACAGACGGACTTACGGCGAGGAAACACCTGGAGATCATCCGAGACTATGTGCCCCAGGTCAGGTTTGATTACATCATCGTTAACGATCAAGTGATCAGTGAAAGGCAAGCTGCACTATATCAGGTCGAGGGTGCCATTCAGATAGGGGTCCATGGCTCGATATCAGAGTCCGTTATAGAGGGAGCAAAGATCGTTTATGGTAAACTCTTGGACGAAGGAGACATGGTTCGCCACGATCCACCGAAGCTTGCCCGCTCGGTCCTCGATTGCGTCCGGGCCTGAGACAGACACGGTTCTTTGTGGCAAAATTGAGAAATGGTAGAGATCCCGACGGAGCCTAAACCGCTTGATATTCTGATACTTGCCGCAGGTTTGGGAACGCGAATGCGTTCCAGTCTCGCCAAGGTCTTACACGAAGTTGACGGGCGTCCGCTGATAAGTCATGTCTGCCGAACTGCGGCAGCCCTAGGGCCGGAAAAGATATACGTGGTTGTCGGGCACCAGGGAGGCGATGTCTCAAAGGCGGTCCTGAAGGAACTCGCAGAGGATCAGGCGGTTTTTGTAGAGCAAAAGGAACAGCTTGGCACGGGTGACGCCGTAAATTCGGCTCGCAGTTTTCTGCATGACCGAGACTCAACTCTTCTAATTCTTTCTGGCGATGTTCCCTTGATTCGCCCCGAGACTCTCGCGGGCTTGATCCAACAGCACTACTCACATCGGGGCAGAGGGGCATCCTGCACTATGTTAACAGTAAAGCTTAAGGATCCGACCGGCTATGGCCGGATCGTTCGAGGCGACGACGGAGCTTTCGAACGCATAGTCGAGCAAAAGGACGCAACAGACGAGGAACGTGACATTCGCGAGATCAATGCAGGAATATATTGCTTCGATACCAAGAAGCTTTTTGCGGCACTGAATAGTGTCCAGAATAACAATGCACAGGGTGAATACTATTTGACTGACGTGCCGGCGTTGCTAAAGGCGGCGGGCGATGATGTCTCGATCTTCCAATATGCTGATACGCAGGAGATCGAAGGTGTCAATAATCGTGCACAGCTTGCAGATATCGAACGGATGGTTCGGCGGCGGACGCTGAACCGACTGATGATGGATTATGGTGTGACTTTTATCGATCCAAAGACCGCTTACGTCAGCGAAGCCGCAAAGATAGGCCGCGATACAGTTATTTACCCGAATGTAACGATCGAGGGTGAGACAGAGATCGGCGACGGCTGTACAATTCGAAGCGGTTCACGCATCGCGAATTCGATCATCGGCCGAAACGTTGAGATACGCGACAACTGTCTGATAGTTGATTCATCGGTTTCGGACGGGGTTGCGATCGGCCCCATGGCGCATCTTCGCGGGCATGCAGAGATCGGCCCGGAAGCGAGGATCGGAAACTTTGTCGAAGTTAAAAAGAGCAAGATCGGCCGCGGTACAAAGGCGAGCCATCTGACGTACCTGGGTGACGCGACGATCGGCGAAAACACGAACATCGGAGCCGGAACTGTGACCTGCAACTATGACGGTGTCCGGAAAAACGAGACGCATATCGGCAACAATGTGAAGATCGGTTCGGACACGATGCTCGTTGCTCCCGTTTCTGTTGGGGATGGGGCGACGACGGCGGCGGGTTCTGTAGTCATTGATGATGTGACTTCCGATACCCTGGTCGCCGGAGTGCCAGCCAAGGTCAAAAAGAAACTAAGTGTCAAAGACGCCGGATAAGTAGGGAAGAGTTCAGGCGAGATTGCTCAAGACAAAATTATCTCGTCGATTGACAGATTTATGTGTGGAATTGTTGGTTACGTTGGAAACAAACAGGTTGTGCCGTTGATCATAGACGGTTTACGGAAACTGGAATATCGAGGATATGACTCGGCCGGTATTGCGGTTGCTGACGAACAGCATCATCTCGAGCTGAGGCGGGCCGAAGGAAAGCTTAGAAACCTGGAAGAGGTAATAAGGCTAAAGCCTCTCGACGGCACATATGGGATAGGCCACACGCGATGGGCGACACATGGCCGTCCGACCGAAGAAAATGCTCATCCTCATCGCGATCAGTCGGGAAAGGTCGTTGTCGTTCATAACGGCATCATCGAGAACTACATGCCGTTAAAAGAACGACTTGCCGCTAATGGCAGTACGTTTAAGACCGAGACCGACACGGAGGTCATCGCTCACCTCATCGGCTATTACAAAGACACGGAGAATATCTCGCTTGAAAAGGCGGTGCAAAAAGCGGTAAAGGAACTGCGAGGGATATTTGCATTGTCGATCATTTCTGTAGATGAACCGGACACTATCATCGCTGTACGCGAAGGCCCTCCGGTGGTCATTGGTCTTGGAGACGGCGAGTTTTTTGTCGCGTCGGATATTCCGCCAATCCTTGCACATACAAGGGATGTCTTTTTCCTTGGTGACAAGGAGATCGCCGTCTTGACGAAAGAAAGTGTTCGGGTAACAGATTTCGAAGGGAACGTCGTCGAACCAAAACAGCAGCGGATCACATGGGACCCGATCATGGCGGAAAAAGGCGGGTTCAAGCACTTCATGTTGAAGGAAATATACGAGCAGCCGCGTGCGGTACGCGACACTGTTCAGGGCCGAGTGTCTCTTGATTCCGGCAAGGTTTATCTAGACGAGATGAATATCTCGGAAGAAGATTTCCGCACCGTGACATCGATCAAGATCGCTGCCTGTGGAACATCGTGGCATGCCGGCCATGCCGGAAAATTCATGCTAGAAAAACTCGCGCGTGTGCCGGTCGAGGTAGATTATGCTTCGGAGTTTCGCTATCGTGACCCTGTATTGACCGAAAACGATCTGATGATCGTGATATCGCAATCAGGCGAAACGGCAGACACGATCGCAGCGATGCGTGAAGCAAAACAGGCGGGCTGCAAGGTCCTGGCGATCTGCAACGTGCAGGGTTCGATGATCCATCGCGAAGCTGATGGGACCATTCTTACCCACGCCGGCCCAGAGATCGGTGTTGCGTCGACCAAGGCGTTCACCGCGCAGATGATCGCCTTATATCTTTTCGCGCTCTATCTCGGCGAACTTCGCGGTACTATCTCTACAGACGAAGGAAAGAAATTCGCACAAGACCTGGCGGAATTGCCGCTGAAGATAGAACAGCTTCTTAATGACGCCGATCTGGTTGAAGATCTTTCAAAGGACTACTTCCGCGTGCAGGACTTTCTCTACCTCGGCCGTGGCATCAATTTTCCGGTCGCACTGGAAGGTGCGCTCAAATTAAAAGAGATCAGCTACATTCACGCGGAAGGTTATCCTGCAGGCGAGATGAAACACGGGCCGAACGCCTTGATCGACGAAAAACTGCCTGTTGTGGTCGTGAATACTCGTGAGGTAGGAAATCCCTCGAGCGAGCTTCGATATGAAAAGACCCATTCGAATATCGTTGAAGTAAAGGCACGTGACGGTATTGTGATAAGCGTCCTGACGGAGGGCGATTCGATGAGCTCTTCGGTCTCCGACCATGTGATCGAGGTGCCGGAGACTTCCGATTTGCTTGGCCCCATTCTATCGGTTGTTCCTCTGCAGCTTTTGTCGTATCACATAGCTGTCCGACGCGGATGTGACGTTGACCAACCGCGCAATTTAGCCAAGTCTGTAACTGTGGAATAACGTCTTATTAACCGGCCTCAGCCGGACGATTTCGAAAGTAGCCGCCAAACAGGGTAAAACAAAACGATGAGAGCAATTGTAGTGCGCGAGTTCGGACAGCCCGAGGTAATGCAGATCGAGGATGTTGAATTACCTGAACCGGCCGATAAACAGGTTCTTGTTCGCATCCGTGCTGCAGGTGTAAATCCTGTAGACACATATCTTCGAACCGGCATTCATGCGCACGCTCCAAAACTTCCGTACACGCCCGGTAAAGACGGAGCGGGAATCGTCGAAGCGGTCGGTCCCGATGTCACAAAGTTTGGGCCCGGTGACCGAGTCTACACTGCCGGTTCGATCTCCGGCACTTACGCAGAATACTCTCTATGCGACGAGTCGCAACTCGGCCTCCTTCCGGATAACGTTTCATTTGAACAGGGCGCAGGAGTGTGGACTCCCTATGCGACGAGTTATAGGGCGCTCTTTCAGAAAGCAAATGCGATGCCCGGTGAAACCGTTTTGATCCACGGCGCGTCGGGTGGGGTTGGGATCGCGGCGGTTCAATGGGCAAAACACGCCGGTTTGACGGTGATCGGCACGGCGAGTTCAGACGAGGGTAGAGCACTAGTTCTTGGACAAGGCGCCGATGCAGTGTTCGACCATTCGGATGAGGATCATCTTTCGGCGATCCATGATCATACTGGCGGAAAAGGTGTCGAGATAATCATCGAGATGCTCGCAAACGTCAACCTTGAGCGCGATTTCGAAGCGATCAACATGTTCGGCCGGATCGTGATCGTCGGAAACCGGGGAAGCCTGACATTCACCCCTCGGCAGGCAATGACGAAAGAGACAACGATATACGGAATGTCGCTTTTCAATTCGCCAAAAGACAAACTCGCGGAGATCCACGAGAAGATCGGCGAAGGACTCGCTTCGGGATTTCTGTCGCCAGTTCTCTCAGTTTCATTCCCGCTTGCCGATGCTCCGCTGGCTCATCACGAGATCTCTGGGTCTAAAGCAAACGGTAAGATCGTTCTGATCCCCTAACAAATGGAAAAAAGGTGACCTCTTAGGACACCTTTCATTTATTTTCTTCTGGATCATTTTCAGTTTGAGACAAAATCCACTCCGGTCAAATCATCGGTCAGATTAACGAGTATCGATGGCTGGTCAAATGTTGCCTGCTTTGCCAAAACGCTTACGACATAAGATTGTCCTGCCTCAAGCCCATCGAAACGATAATACCCAAATGTATTAGTGATGCGCGTTATCGGTGCCGAAAGGTTCCCGCCGGACACGGTCACAAGTGCATTTTTGATCCCTGCACCGGAACGCGTTGAGACGCGGCCGGAAAATCCGGCCGGCGCGGCCGACACCGGCACGAGTGTAAGTGAAGCGGCGGAAACTGTTCCCGTGTCGCCCGCGGCGCAGTCAAGGAATCTTAAGGTCCAGGTCCCGTTTACACTCGCCGGAGGAACGGAAACAAATGCCGCATTTATGCTAGTGAACGCAGGTCCCGGCGAATCTGTAGGGTCGGGGCCCGCCGCCTGAGTTCGATACGAACCGGCAGGAATGTTAAAACCGTTCCCGTTGTTCGAGGCTGCTACAGTCCAGATGTTTTGAGTTGCTATGTCATTGAAAGTGTATGTTCCTGACAAATTAGCATTGTCGCCCGCGTCGGTAGCCGTATTGGCTCCAACGCGCGAAAAGAGCAGGTGTGTGGTGCTATTCGGCGCGATCAGTGAAACTTGAAG
>CAYTDJ010000116.1:0-7530 GCA_964436265.1 uncultured Chloracidobacterium sp.
TGATACTGTTTGCCTCCATAGACGGGAGGTCTCCAAGACATTCGCTTTATCGACCGACGTAACTTTCTTCTTTCGTCCGCGAGCCGACTCGAACGCAACCCGAGCCACTCGTTCAACTTCGTCCACGCTGTATCGCATCGTGTTAAATGCCGATGAGGTTGCGTCGTCAAATCCGCGCGGCTCGCCAAAATAAAGGCCGCCAAGCAATTCGCGAACGATCAGAAGATCGGTCCCCTCAAATATCTCGCGGCGCAATGGCGAAGAATCGATAAGAGAATCGAACGCTCTTGCAGGCCTTAGGTTGGCAAAGCCGCCGAGATGCTGGCGCATTCGCAACAATCCGATCTCAGGACGATGCTCCGGAAGCAGATCATCAAAAGCAGGATCGCCGACGGCTCCCAAAAGGACCGCGTCTGCCCCTTTGAACGCGTCGATCGTTGCCTCGGGCAACGGAGAATTCGCTTCGCGGATCGCGGCCCCACCGATAAGGGCTTCGCAGGTTTCGATCGTCATTCCGTAAATCTTGGATACAACAGTCAGAACCCGCAACGCTTCGGCGGTTACTTCGGGCCCGACGCCGTCACCTGGTAAGATCGTTAGTTTCATATCGGTCATGCCGCGATCGCGACCGGGTTATGACTCGCTAAAAGAGAGAGTAGGTCCTGGTCGTAGATATTCTTCTTTTTATCGGCAAGCTGCGTAAAGCGCTTGTAAACATCGTCAAGTTCTGCGTGTGAGAATACCTTGCCTAACTTCTCGTATCGGGCGATCAATGCGTGCCGGCCCGAGTGTTTTCCAAGCACGATGTCATTATGCGGAACGCCGACAGATTCCGGCGTCATTATCTCGTAACAAAGCGGATTGCTCAAAACACCATGCTGGTGAATTCCGGCTTCGTGAGCGAACGCGTTCCGACCGACAATTGCCTTGTTCGGCTGCACGCCGAAGCTGATGATCGAAGAAAGAAGTTGGCTTGTGGGATAAAGCTTGGTCGGATCAATGTTGTGCGAAACAGGGATCTTATCCGACCTGACGGTCATTGCCATGAT
Source organism: uncultured Chloracidobacterium sp. (assembly GCA_964436265.1). GTDB lineage: Bacteria > Acidobacteriota > Blastocatellia > Pyrinomonadales > Pyrinomonadaceae > OLB17. The sequence continues at coordinate 1,050 of CAYTDJ010000116.1, forward strand.
GACCTCTTCCAAGGCCGCGTTCCCCGCCCGCTCACCAATGCCGTTAATGGTACATTCCACCTGTCGAGCTCCGGCCTCGATCGCCGCCAAGCTGTTCGCGACGGCTAGGCCGAGGTCATTGTGACAATGGACGCTGATCGTAACATTATCGCTTTCGCCAACCACACGTTCACGGATGGTCCGGATAAGCTCGCCAAACTCATTTGGCAAACAGTACCCGACCGTGTCAGGTATATTGACGATCGTGGCACCGGCATCGACCACCGCCAAAAGGACCTCACATAGATAATCGATGTCCGTCCTTGTTGCATCTTCTGCGGAGAACTCAACTTCGTCAGCGAGGCCGCTGGCCAGCTTCACGCCGCTTCTGGCCATCTCAAGTACTTCGCTGCGGGTCTTCTTGAGCTTATATTCAAGATGAATGTCCGATGTCGCAATAAATGTGTGTATTCGTGTGCTTGCGGCCGGTTTCAAAGCTTCCGCCGCTCGAATGATGTCAGGTTCCAAAGTCCTTCCAAGAGCAGCGATCCGTTTGGAACGGCATTCCGCAGCGATGGCTTGAACGGATCTGAAGTCTCCCTCAGAAGCGATCGGGAAACCGGCCTCGATCACATCGACGCCGAGTTCGCCAAGCTGATTGGCAAGTTCGATCTTTTCTTCGAGGAACATTGAACAACCGGGTGACTGTTCACCGTCACGCAGGGTCGTGTCAAATATCGCTAATTTGTCCTGACTCATCTCAATAAGGTCCTCCAGGTTGGCTCTATTTCGATCTGTTTCGATTGCCTAGAACGAATGATAGGTACTTACAAAGCTCAAAGTCAACATTATCGACCACCAAATAACATAATCAAAATTGATAATAAGATTAGCGATTTTCCGGTTTTCAAAGTAAAATGTCGAACAAGGGCAACAATTTAGGGTATCGGAGGTCGCGGTTCGCCTGCTTAACCCCGTGTAGAGAAGAACCAGAAATGGATATCAATCAGCTAGAAGTCTTGATCGCGGTCGCAAGGGAGAAGAGTTTTTCACGCGCGGCAGACCTGCTTGGGAGAACGCAGCCGGCCGTTAGCCAAGCGATACGACGACTCGAGCAAGAGATCGGGGAAAAGCTTTTCGATCGATCGTCGAAAGATGGAACGCTGACGGCTGCAGGCGAACTTCTCGTTGATTACGCGAAACAGATGATGAACCTTCGGCACGCGGCCAACACCGCGTTGCGCGAAATGAGAAATCTGCAGAGCGGAAAGGTGACCATAAGTGCTAACGAGCACACGGTCTTTTACCTGCTGCCCGTGATCGAAGAGTTTCGCAGGCGTCACCCGTTGATAAAGATAGAGGTGCAGCGAGGCGTGGCAAGTCGAATTCCGGAGCAGATCACGGCTCGCGAAGTGGAGCTTGGCGTTATCTCATTCAAGCCAAGTGACGGTTCACTGCGGTCGGTTTCGGTAATGAACGACGAACTAGTACTCGTCGTGGCCCCGGGACACAAGTTTTCTGGAAAGTCGTCTGTGTCGGTAAAGGATCTGGGAGCCGAATCATTCATCGCCCACAACGCACTTTCGCCATATCGTCAGAAAGTTATCGAAACGTTCAATAAGTATGATACGCGACTGAACATATCGGTGGAACTCCCGTCGCTTGAGGCCATCAAACGGCTTGTAGAGACAGGCATAGGAGTCGCATTGGTTCCTAAACTCTCCGCGAAATCAGAGATCGCCAGTGGACAACTGGTTGGACTTTCCGTCAGGGAGATGAAGCTGGAGCGAAAGCTGAACATCGTTTACCGAAAGAACTCAGAACTTTCTCATGCATCTCAGGAATTCTTGAAGATTGCAAAAGAGATGGCTCGTTGATCTAAGGGATTGGTCCCAGAAATTATGTGTTTTGTTTACGGCATTTAGGGTACAATCGTCGATAACTTTGCAACCTGCAGACCGAAATCGAAAGTAGTTTGAATAAGTCTCGTTTCAGTAGATAAGCGTGTATGTTCGATCAATTTACTCTTGGAATTGAGGAAGAATTTCAAATAATCGACCCTGAGACGCGTGAGTTGAAATCACACGTTTCCGAAATACTTGACGAAGGGAAACTACTCTTGGGTGAAAAGATAAAGCCCGAGATGATCCAGTCCATGATCGAGGTCGGAACCGGTGTCTGTGCAAATGTTCAGGAGGCGCGTGAGGACATCACCAGACTGCGATGCATAATTTCAAGTCTTGCGAGAAAAAAAGGGATGATGATCGTCGCCGCCTCGACCCATCCATTCTCAAAATGGTCGGAACAGAAGATCTACGACGGTGACCGTTACAAGCTGTTGGTTGACGAGCTGCAGATGGTAGCTCGAAGCCTTTTGATATTCGGTCTCCATGTTCATGTCGGGATTGCCGATCTTGACCGACGCATCCATATAATGAACGCTGCAAGGTATTTCCTTCCTCATATTCTCGCAATGACGACCTCGTCGCCATTCTGGCTTGGCTTTAACACAGGACTAAAATCCTACCGCAGCGAAGTATTCAAAAAATTCCCGCGTACGGACATACCCGATCATTTCGAGTCGTATCAGCAGTTTCAAAGCTATGTTGATCTTCTCGTAAAAATGCATTGCATCGAAGACGGGACAAAAGTCTGGTGGGATGTGCGTCCGCACGCAAAATTTCCGACGTTGGAATTCCGTATATGTGACATTCCGACGCGTGTCGATGACACGATCGCGGTTACGGCTCTTTTCCAGGCGATCGTCGCGAAACTGGATCTCCTGATCGGAAAAAACCTCGGATTCCGTCTCTATCATCGTCGCCTTATACAGGAGAACAAGTGGCGGGCTATACGATATGGACTAGACGGAATGCTCCTTGACCTAGGCAAGCAGAAGGAAGTCCCCGTTAAGGATCTTATACGAGAACTTTTGGAGTTTGTGGACGAGGTAGTTGACCCGCTCGGCTCGCGAAAAGAGATCGAGCATGTCCATACCATCCTCGAACGAGGTACCTCAGCAGACGAACAGCTAAGAGTGTTTGAAGAGACGGGCGGCGATTTTAACGCTGTAGTGGATATGTTGGCCAGAAACACGCTCGAAAACGTTCCGGATGAGTGTTTTTAAGCCCTAATCCCGTCAATTTGATCTAACACGAAGCGGATTATTGGAATATCTCCACTAATCCGCATTTTTTTAGTTGAAGATGTTCAACAGCGTTGTCTGTTGACATACGCATAGTGCAATGTAAAACATTGTTGACGCTTACTCGTTCGGTATGGTAACTTTTATGAGTCGGACACTCGTGTCCCATTCCGTCCTAATTATCTCGCCGCACGAGCCCATCTGGAGACAACCTGGCAATGCAAATTTCAAAGTTCGATTCGCAAAGCGGAAAATCGCTGGTTGAATTATTGGTCGTTTTGGCGATCGCGGCAATAATCGTGACCATGGCGGTGACGCAGCTCGGGGCGTCCACAGATAATCTGGAACGACAAAACATTACGCGCGAATTCAAGGTCAGCCTTGAACGTGCGCGTTTCGATTCAGTTCGCCGGCGTGCTTCAGTATGTGACAACATGGCTCGCGTCACGTTCAACAGTGCAACCCAGTACACACTGCTGACCGATCTAAATCAGAACGGCGTCCTGGAGCCCGGAACGGAGACCAGGACCTTTGACTTTGAAAAGCGAGGCGGTATCGAATTGGTGGGCAACAGCCTCGTTTATCCGATCGTTGTAAGGTTTGACCAGCGCGGAAGTGCGACGACCGGAGAATGCGGCTCATTATCCAATAACATTCCGGTATTTACATTTTGTGTGTTGCCATGTACAGCTTCGACAGCAAATGCTCTGAACTCTAGCAAGATCTACGTGTCACCAACCGGTACCGCAACGATGCTCAACGGCGGAGAAGGTGTTCCTACGTTCGGGAATCCTACGGTAACAAACGTAAATACTTCGACACAAGTAAATCCGCTTCTTGCGGTGTGGGACCCTGACAGTGTTTCGCCTTCACCATCGCCTTCCGCCGATCCGAGCCCGGCACCGTCAGCTTCGCCATCGGCCACACCGAATCCAACTCCGGATCCTACTCCGACTCCGCTTCCGACCGCGACCCCAACGCCGAATCCAACTGTGACGCCAACTCCGGCGCCAACCGCGACTCCAACGGCAACGCCTGCCGTTGTGTATTGCGCTTACGGCGAGAAACCTTCACTGACCGGGTGCACCTGTCAGTCGCCGATGTGGGTTAGGACAAACGGAAAGTGCCAATGATCAACAAATGTCGTCAGTCAACGTGAACGCTTATGAAAATGACAGACACCGTTTCGTGCCAATCCGGCTGTTCGAAAGACAATGAGATGAGATCGACGAAAGCGAGAACCGGCGAGGCCGGTTTCTCCCTTGTTGAGATCGCGGTGGCGCTGGTCATCATCCTGATAGCGCTACTAGGCGTGGTCTTTTCGTTCACCTACGCGATCACCTACAACGCCGGTAACAACTCTCGAGCCCAAGCTCTGGCTGTATTGCAGGAAGAAGTCGAGTTTCTTCGAAGCAAGAAATACACGCCGACACTGACCGACACAGAGCTCACGGGCGGAACAAAGACGCCAAAGACAGTGGTTTCGCCAAACGGCGGAACGTTCAGCGTCAGGGTCTTTGTTGACAACGACCCATGGACGGATGGAATTCAAGATGAGGCAACGGTCCCGAATCCGGCCATGAAAGAGATCGAGATCCGCGTCCGTTTGGAAAACCCCAGTCCCGGATGGCAAGCCGCTGTTCCGGCGACGATCGTGATGCGTCGAGTGCGAGGTAACTAGAATGACTCAGAAGGAAAAAAGAAAACAGGCGGGTTTCTCGCTGCTCGAACTGATGATCGCGATGACCGTGATGCTCATGCTGCTCGCGGTGGTTTCTCAGCTTCTATCTGGTACAATGTCGGTAAGAGCACGGGAGAGCCGTAAGACCGACGCCCTCACTTCGGCACAAGCCGCGTTAAATATCCTATCGCGTGAAATTTCGAATGCAGGCTATGGCATTGGGACATGCGCGGTCGCCGATTGTTCGGTGATGACCGGCAACAACGGCATAATCCTGGCTGACAGCAACGCGAATCGACTTCATTTCCGAGCTAATCTCTCGAATACCGGTCCGCGGACGGTTCCTTCCGGTTCAACTGTTATGGACACAAATCTTCCAAATGAGGACGTGACCTACTTTTTTGATGCTGCAACAGATTCGATCGTCAGGTTCGATCCGCACGGCAGCCCTCAGACTTCCGTGGTCGTTAATAAGATCAGTAATGTCACTTTCAGCTATTACAACTATAGCGGGAGCAGTTCGACGCCGACCGTAACTACAACGCCTACAGCAAATACCGGACGCGTAAGGATAACGGTCACCGTGCAGCTCGATCCGGTTGTCGGCCAGCCGGACAACGCGACGGTTACATTCACTTCAGAGGTTACGTTGAGAAACGTTGAGTATATGCTTCGGCAGTATTGATCGCGAGAACGCGGGAGACGGAAAGTATGAATAACGAGGTTCAAATCAAAACAAAAGACAGAAAGGACGAACGCGGGGCGGCAATGATAATGGCCCTGTTAATTTCGTTTCTGCTGCTGATCGCGAGCGCGGGACTTTTGATCGAATCTTCGATGAACACCGCGAACGTAACCGACTCAACAGCAGAGCAACAGGCGTACAATGCGGCTGAAAGCGGCATCCAGTCTGCAGTTTATGTTCTTCGCGATAACGTCACCCTTGCCGATGCCGATCGCCTCGACACGACAGTTCCGGCGACACATCGAAAGAACAGAATTTCCTTTGTAAAGGCATTGAAGTTATCGTCATCCAATGCTGCGACCGACACAACTACGCGGCCTCGTCTTTCCCGCTGGATGCACTATAACGGAACTTTTCCTGACCGCGTTTCCATTGGGTCGCCGAACGATGCCGACTACAATGTTCGCACAGGTTACGCATACTCCATCTCGTTAAGTGACCCGGACAATACAGGTACGGGCGTGACGTTTTATACGAATGGCAGACTATTCGATAGCGACTGTGGAACGACGTGTACTTCAACCGATCCGCTTAGATATCAAAAGACATACGGCTCAGGCGCAAACACGGTAGTAGTTCGATATACTCCCAAGCCTTCGACGACGCTCGACACTACAGGTGGTTTCGCGAACACGGATTTTGGTACCTTCAATGTAACCATCACCGGAACCGGAGCCACGATCGCGGCGTTCAATAGATTTGAGATAATCACGAAAATGACCTATCCGTACACAGCGACACGGGTCATAAGAGGATATATCGAAAACAATACATGCGGCGTGGGATGCGGCCTAACAACTCCTCCCCGTATTATTTTTGATGCGCAGTCATACACCCTTATGGGAAGTTCGATCGACCTGGCATTTTCGTGGGGATCGCCCGTCGTGCAAACGATCGTTGGCCCTCCACAGCGTTATGGATACGAAGCGAA
>CAYTDJ010000117.1:0-7530 GCA_964436265.1 uncultured Chloracidobacterium sp.
GGCTAAAACCCAATCAGCCCGGCCTCGGCGACCACGTCGCCAACGGGGCATACATGGTCTCGCCCGACGCGAAAGGCAAAGGCGTCGGCAAGCAGATGGCGCTTCACTCCATCGAAGAGGCAAGGTCTCTCGGCTTTCGCGCCGTCCAGTTCAACTTCGTCGTCAAATCAAATACCGTCGCCGTCAATCTCTGGAAAAGCGTCGGTTTTGAGATCATCGGTGAGATCCCTGATGCTTTCCGACACTCAAAGAACGGTCTCACAAATGCGTACATTATGTATCGTAAGCTATAAAGTTCCGGTGTATATTTCTCGCGAGAACTGCTATTTTGTTTAGATGAACTACAGAGACATCATAACGATCGAACCTGGCAAACGTCGTGGTCAGCCGTGCATTCGCGGGATGCGGATCACGGTCTTTGATGTGCTGGAGTATCTTGCCTCGGGCATGACTCAACAAGAGATATTGGATGATTTTCCTGAATTGACCCGAGAGGACATTTTGGCTTGTCTTGCCTTTGCGGCGGATAGGGAAAAGTCGCAGCTTCTGATCGCTTCATGAAACTGCTTTTTGATGAAAATCTTTCCCGAACCCTTGTCGATCGTCTGCACGATATTTTTCCTGACTCAGATCACGTCGTTCTTTTGGGTCTGGAGCACGCTCCTGACGAAGAGATCTTTCATTACGCTCGAGAGAATGATTTTGTGATCGTTACCAAAGATTCCGATTTCAACGATCTCGTTTCCGTTTCTGCCGAGTCACCTGGGCTTGTCTGGATAAGGGCGGGCAATTGCACGACAAGCGATGTTGAGCGTCTGCTAAGAAAGAATGCTCAGCAAGTTGCGGAGGTTTCGGCCTCAAGTATCGTTGGGATCTTAATGTTATTTTGAGTGAAATATTTCTAATGACCATTGACGATCAATTGGAGTTTCTTAGGAAAGGGACCGTTGACGTGATCCGCGAAGAGGATCTGAAGTCGAAGCTTGAGCGGTCTGCAAAGACAGGCAAGCCGCTGCGTGTGAAACTCGGCCTCGACCCGACGGCGCCTGATATTCACGTCGGCCACACCGTCGTTATCCGCAAGTTGAAGGCGTTTCAGGATCTCGGCCATACCGTGATCTTTCTGATCGGTGATTTCACCGGAATGATCGGCGACCCTTCGGGCAAGAATGTCACGCGACCGCCGCTATCACGCGAAGAAGTGAACGCCAACGCAGAGACCTACAAACGCCAGATGTTCAAGCTGCTCGACCCTGAAAAGACCGAGCTTCGTTTCAACGGCGAATGGATGGACAAGTTCACCGCATCGGATTTCGTAAAGCTCTGTGCCAAGACTACCGTCAAACAGATCCTCGAACGCGACGATTTCACTAAACGACTGAACGAAGAAAAGCCCATCTCGCTTCACGAACTTCTCTACCCGCTCGTGCAGGGTTATGATTCGGTCGCATTGAATGCGGATATCGAACTCGGCGGCACCGACCAAAAATTTAATCTGCTCATGGGCCGCAACCTGCAGCGTGAGTTCGAGCAGGAACCGCAGGTCGTCATCACCACGCCGCTGCTCGAGGGACTCGACGGCGTCAACAAGATGTCGAAATCGCTGAACAACTACATCGGCATCGACGAATCGCCGAACGAGATGTTCGGCAAAGTGATGTCAATTTCCGATGAACTGATGTGGCGGTATTACGACCTGATCACTGATCTGACGCCCGGCGAGATCGCGACGTTAAAGTCCGAGATCGAAGCAGGCAAAAACCCGCGAGACGTGAAAGTAAACCTCGCAAAACTGATCATCAAAGATTTTCATTCGGCTGAGGCTGCTCAGGCTGCAGAAGATGAGTTCAACCGCCGCTTCGTGAAAAAGGAAGTCCCGGATGAGATAGCTGAGGTCGTGATCGCGGCTCAGAGCTATCGCCTTGCCGATCTGGTCGTCGCATCCGGCCTCGTGGAAACGAAAGGCGAAGCCAAGCGGCTGATCGAACAGGGCGGTGTAAAGATCGATGGCGAAAAAGCGATGACGGCCTCGTCCGAGGTAGATATGGCCAACGGCAAATCGGTCATCCTGCAGGTCGGAAAACTGAAATTCGCCCGGTTGAAGGCGGATTAGTTGCAAATCTCACCGATCGCACGAACAGCGAATTCGAGCAATAGGCCGAACCCCTCCCTGTTTGGCGCAGCCCAATGGTCTGTGTAAATCGTGGCTGATTTCCGCTATACTCAATAATCCATGCGGACACCGCGACTAAATAGGGCAAAGATCGCCGAGCGGATCAACGTGTTGGTCTCGGGCGAAACTCCATTCCGTGAGATCGCCGGGAATCTGTCTAAAGTGGCCAGGTATGCGATCGACGAAGCGAATTCGCTTTCCGTCGAGCGCGTGGAGATCACTTTGCCGCGGCTCCCGAAAAAGCTCGACGGCTTCCGTATCCTGCATCTTTCCGACACTCATCATAGTCCGTTCACCGATCTGAAACACATCGCGCGCGCCGTCACCATCGCCAGCGAGTTCGAACCCGACCTTGTCGCGTTGACCGGAGATTACGTCTCGCACGAGGCGAAATACATCTCGCCGGTCGCGAAAGTATTGGGCGAACTCCGAGGCAAATATGGCGTTTTCGCCTGTCTCGGTAATCACGATCATTGGACCGATGCCGCGGCGATGACCCGACACCTTGAAAGACACGATATCCGCGTTTTGGTAAACGAAGGCATTCGTATCGATGCGAACGGCGCACCGTTCTGGCTCGCTGGTGTCGACGACCACATGGTCGGCAGGACAGATCTTCAGGCAGCGTTGAAAGGGTCTTTCCCGGACGAATTCAAGCTTCTTCTCGCTCATAACCCGATCATCTTTCGCCGCGCGGCACGTGCCGGTGTCGACCTTACACTTAGCGGCCACACGCACGGCGGACAGGTTCGCGTCCGCGATAACGAACAGCGGCTGATTCGCCGCCGTAAGACCGCCGGCCTGCACAAACAAAAGGATTCACAGATCTATATCACGCGCGGCATCGGCACCGTCGTCCTTCCCGTCCGCTTTCAATGCCCGCCGGAGATCAGCGTATTGGAACTCCGCAGTCCGCAGTCCGCCGTATGAACAGCATTCTTACGATCCCAAATATCCTGACCTTCATGCGGATGGGCCTGATACCTGTGTTCGTGAGCCTTGTGTACTACGGCTACAGCAAATGGGCGTTGGCGGTGTTTTTGATCGCGGGCATCTCTGACGGGATCGACGGGTTTTTAGCGAGGAGGTTCAAGCAAGAGTCGGAACTTGGTACGATCATCGACCCGATCGCTGACAAACTTCTGATGACCACGGCATTCATCATACTCACGCTGCCGAACGTGCTGCCGCCGGTGCGTCATCTGCCGATCCCTTTTTGGGTAACGGCTTCGGTCATCGGGCGTGACGTTCTTATCCTCACGGTCGCGGGCGGCATCAACATCATGACCGGTTTCCGAGGCTTTAAGCCGTCTTTTTGGGGAAAGGTAAGCACGCTAGTCCAGGTGATCGGCATCAGCCTTGTAATGTTTGCTGCTGTTTCCGGCTATAGCGTTTTCCTGCCGACCACATATTTCATTATCGTCCTTCTCGTTGTGGTCTCGGGCGTCCATTACATCTTTCAGGTCGCCCGTTTGATGTCGGAAGAATCCAAACAGACTACTTCGTAGAGACCGCGAAAATTCCCGACGATTGAAATCTGCCGTCGAGCCGTTTGCTGGTCCCGAATACAACGTACAAACCTGTCCGCGACATCACAGGCTGGCCGACCGTGAGACCGGTATCTTTCGAGACCGCTACGCTTTCGCCTGCGTTGATGTGACGCACGATGATATTTCCGCCGAGGTTCGTCGCCTTTGTGCTGAACGCGACAAGTCCGCCGTCATATGAGATGGCTATCTTTTCGCCCTGGCCGATCGGGCTGTCGCCGTCGCCTTCCTTGTCCAATGCCCCGATGCTTGCACGCATCACGCGGCCTGAATCGACCTCTGCGACAAACACATCCTGCACCTTATTCGTGTCGCCCCCGACAACATTCGTCGCGGTCGTAGCATATGCAACATATCGCCCGTCGCCTGAGATCGACGGTGCAACAACGCGGCTGGTGCTGTCGTCGCCCTGGTTGCGTTCGCCACCGCCCGAGGTCGTGCTGACGCGTTTCAGCTTCGGGTTCCCACGCTGCCAGACGTAGATGTCCCACAGGTTATTCGTGTCGCTTGGTATCAACGGTGCGTAATTATAGAAGGCGATTCGCGTTCCGTCTTCCGAGATCGATGGGTTCGAACCGCCGCCGCCTTTTTTCGTTTTCTCGTCGAGGCTTATTATCTGGATCGACCCAGAACGAACGTCTTTCAGATAGACGTTATTGCTCGACTGACCTTGAATATTCGGGATCAGGTTGCTTGCGTTAGAGGTAAACGCGACCAGGCTTCCGTCGGCTGAAATGGTCGGTTCGTAGCTCTCGGCATCGGTTTCGGTCTCGCCTTGTCCGGTACTGACCGCGGTGATCGTATTTCGGTCCGCGTTCCAGACGAAGATATCGCGCACGCCGTTAGTATCGATCGGCACCAGATTCGTAGCGTATGATTCGAAGGCGACCGACCTGCCGTCCGCCGATATCGCAGGTGCACCACTCATCTGGTTTCCCTCGCCGCCGATCGCCGACGCGCTGACCATTCTGGTCTCGCCAGTTTTGCGGTCGCGCCAAAAGATCTGTCTGAATTTACCGGTCGATCCGCCAAGCCCCGCGGCATACGAAACGAAAGCCACGTACCTTCCTTCGTCCTCGCCCATTCCGCCAACAGAAGGCTGCATCGCATCGTAAAACGTCCCGAAACTCTTATCGTCCGTACTTCTGCTGACGAGGTCCGGTGAAGCGAAACGCTGCGTGGCCGGTGGCGGCTGTGTTGGCGGCTGAGTTTGTGGAGGCGTCGTTCCGCCTGGCTGCTTTCGGCAATCGACCGTTATTGTGGCCGGAGCAGCCGGAACCGTCGCCGGCTTTTGCATCCTGCAAGTTCTCGGTCCCGCCGTCTGGTCATATACAAACACATCGCCGGCCGGAAATCCGCCGATGTTCAAGAGGGTCGAAAAACGTAAGGTAGCTGACCGCCCTTGGTTGTCGGCAAACGTAAAAGCATCACCTTGTTCGATCCCGATAAAGTCTGCCTTTAACAGTGTCAGCGGACCGGTTCCGCAATTTGCCGAAAGACTGATATCGGAGCTGCCGAACGTGCCCTTTTCCTGCCCAAAGAGATTACACGTTCGCGGCCCGGAAAGCTGGGTCACGGTATACGACTCACCGGAACTGAATTGCCGCGCAAATGTCGCGCTCGGGCTGCCTTTCTTTATCGTGATCTGGTCGCTGCCGCCGACCGAAAAAACATAGACATCGGTCGTCGCCATGATGTTCGAGCCGTAAAAGATCGAGAGTTTATGTTTTCCCTTTGTCTGGCCGTCAGCGTTCGAGCCCGTCGCGGAAATGGCAAAGAGAAAGAAGAAAACGGCAAGATTTCGTATGGTCCATCTATTCATATTTTCTCGCTGATCATGCAGCCCCAATATCGTATATCAGGCCGGTCGCTCAGTGCGACCTCCGCGCACACTACGCGAGAAACGGGGCCGGCAGGGCTCAGAAAGGTCTCGGCAGGTGTCCGCATTTTGGGCAGTCTCGCGTTTTGTTCAAAGAGGTGAGAAAAGTATGGGCCGATTCAGATATTTGACCAAATCACGCGACGAAAAGATGTCAGGCGTCGTAAGTTCCGACTTCATTGCTCGAGCGCTTCTCGGACGAAGCATTCAGAGTGTCTCAACGGGAGAGGAGACGCTGCTTCTGCAGCTAAATCTCTCTGACGGCGGCAGCGTGCGGATAAAGATCACGCCCGAATCGCCCGAGGTGCATTATTACTCGCCGAGTTCCAGATAGCCGAAGCTTCGGCACGGCCAAAAGCCCGGGTTCCTGCAACTGGTTTGAAATCGCTTTCGGACGGGCGATAATAGTTACAGATGCAGGAAAAGGCGGGCACGGGAAGAAGGGAAACGAACTGGTATGTGATCACCGGCGGACCTAGTTCGGGCAAGACCACTACGGTCGATATCCTGGCGAAACGCGGCTACAAGACCACGATCGAAGAAGCTCGTCATTACATCGACACGCTGCGTGCAAACGGTGAGGACGCCGACGCGATCCGCGGCCATCAGGAAGAATTTCAACGCGGCGTTCTCGAAATGCAGATCGAACAGGAAAACGATCTTGACCCGAACGAGGTCGTCTTTCTCGACCGCGCCATTCCGGACGCACTCGCCTATTACCGCTTCCGATATCTGCCGCTCGACAAAACGCTCACCGACGCTCTTCTCAAAGTTTCGTACAAAAAGATCTTCATCCTCGACCCGCTTCCGCTCGTCCACGATTACGCTCGGACCGAAGACGACATCCAGCAGCTTCGCATCCAGGCCCTTATAAACGAGGTCTATCACCAGCTCCCGTTTCCAGTCGTCCACGTCCCCGTCCTACCGCCCGACGCCCGCGTCGATCTCATCCTCAAGAACCTTTAAGATCTAGCTTTCCCCGAACTCTCGACCCCTATCCAACACGACGATTCTTGGATGGTGTGAATAATCTCGTCGGATCTGATGTCGGTTGCGCCAGCCCATATCTCTTGTATTGGGGGGCACGACCTGAGGTCAAAAATTAAACTTGACAATGATACACTCAAGTATTATATTCTCATCAGGCTCAAGTCATATTTGTCTTCATAAATAAAGTAATTGAGCAGCGGATTTCAGGTAAACGGGAGAGATAAGATGAGCAAAATCATAGGTATAGACCTTGGAACGACCAACTCGGTCGTGGCCGTCATGGAAGGCGGCGAACCGGTCGTGATAACGAACGCGGAAGGCGGACGGACCACTCCGTCGGTCGTGGCATTTTCAAAGGACGGAAATCGTCTGGTAGGACAAGTTGCTAAGCGGCAAGCAGTTACGAACCCCGAAAACACTCTTTATTCGATCAAGCGCTTCATGGGCCGCAAGTTTGACGAGGTCCAGGACGAAATAAAACAGGTGCCCTACAAGGTCGAAAAGGCCTCGAACGGCGATGTTCGCGTGACCGCGGACGGAAAACAATACAGCCCGCCAGAGATAGCCGCGATGGTGCTCCAGAAATTGAAGCAGTCGGCGGAAGACTATCTCGGGTCAAAGGTCGAAAAAGCCGTAATCACTGTCCCTGCTTACTTTAACGACGCACAGCGTCAGGCGACAAAGGACGCCGGAAAGGTCGCCGGGCTCGAAGTCCTGCGTATCGTGAACGAGCCTACGGCAGCCGCTCTCGCATATGGACTCGACAAGAAAAAGGACGAGACCATCGCCGTGTTCGACTTTGGCGGCGGTACGTTCGATATCTCGATCCTCGAGGTCGGCGAAGGCGTCGTCGAGGTCAAATCGACCAACGGCGACACGCATTTAGGCGGAGATGACGTCGATGAAGTGCTCGTCGGCTGGATCATCGACGAATTCAAGAA
>CAYTDJ010000118.1:0-7344 GCA_964436265.1 uncultured Chloracidobacterium sp.
CCAGGACTGGAATTTGCAGGAGAAGTCGCGGTGGTCGGCGACCAACAATCTGATCTAAAGATCGGCGACAGCGTTCTGGGAATAACCGCTGGCGAAGCACAGGCAGAGTATATTCTCACAGACGCATCAACTCTCGTCCGAATACCGCCAAAGCTGACATTCACAGATGCGGCCGCGATCCCCGAAGCATTTGTTACGGCGCACGACGCGGTTTTTACGCAATGCGGCCTACGATCCGGCGAATCGATCCTTATTCACGCGGCAGGTTCAGGTGTTGGCCTTGCGGCTATCCAGCTGGCAAAGGCTGCCGGTGCAACCGTGATCGGCACATCACGCACATCGGCAAAATTGGATCGCTGCCGCGAATTTGGACTTGAACACGCGATCACTTCCCCTGATGGCAAATTCGCCGATGCAGTGATGGAGATCACGAACGGCAAAGGCGTCGATGTGATACTTGACCTTGTAGGGGCAAGTTATTTTTCTGAGAATCTTTCCAGTCTTGCCCGGAACGGTCGATTGATACTGGTCGGATTGACCGGCGGCCGAAAGGCAGAGTTCGATCTCGGAGCGGCACTATATAAGCGGCTCAAGATCATAGGAACAGTACTCCGTGGGCGCAGCACCGAGGAGAAAGCTGAAGCAACACATGCATTTGCCGAATTTGCCTTGCCATTATTTGAGAACGGAACATTGCGGCCAAACGTTGATAGGGTGTTCAAGCTGGCTGAGGTCTCCGCCGCGCACGAATATCTTGAATCTAACGAAAGTTTTGGAAAGGTAGTGCTGGATTTCTAAGCGAGGCGACCGGCGGCTTCGTCCGCGATGATGCAGAGGCCTGCAACTCCCTTTTGGTCAAGGGTTTCAAGAACGGTTACCGCTTCGTAATAGGGTAGTCCTGAGGCTTCAAGTTGTTCGAACGAGATAACCGACCAACGTGGCTCAATAAGCTCGCTGGCATGCGTTTCAATCGTTGACTGCTCGATATCTCGTACTGCTTCCGACATATTGCTATAACCGAAATGTAGCATAGGTTTTCCACATGTGTAAAAAGGTTTTCCACAGGCGATCGAGCGTATGCCATTGTGGGAACCTGGCTGAAAGCCATGAAAGAGTCAATCTTTTTAACAGGTTTCCCGGGATTTATCGCGGAACGTTTGGTTGAGCGGCTTGCTCGAAACGAAACCGGATTTTATCTGCTTGTTCAATCTACGTTTGTCGATAAGGCAAGAACCGCGGTAGAAAGCATTTCTGCGAAAGCCGGCGTACCGATCGAAAATTTCTCGATCGTCGAGGGTGACATCACCAAACCCGATCTGGGTATAGAGAGCGGCGATCTCGCTGAGATCCGAAATACCGTTACTATGGTTTTTCATCTCGCAGCCGTGTATGACCTTGCTGTACCCAAAGACATCGCATTTAAGGTCAACGTAGATGGCACAAAGAACGTAAATGAGTTTGTTCGATCTCTGCCGGCCCTGAAACGATACAACTACATTTCTACGTGCTATGTCGCCGGCAAACGCGAGGGCAGAATTCTCGAAAGTGATCTGGAACATTCGGCTGGTTTTCGAAATTACTACGAAGAGACAAAATATCTCGCCGAGATCGAGGTGGAGGAACTAAAAGAATACTTGCCGGTTACCATCTTTCGCCCATCCGTGGTAGTTGGTGATTCGAAAACAGGAGAAACCGCAAAATATGACGGTATCTATTATCTGATCCATTATCTTCGCAAAGCACCGAGTCTCCTTCGGTTCGTCAATGTCGGCAACCCAAACGTCCGGCTTAATCTCGTGCCGGTCGATTTCGTCGTTGATGGCATCGCGGCCCTCTCACGCGACGAGGCTGCGGTCGGTAAGACGATCGCTCTTGCGGATCCTGACCCGCTCGCCACGTCGGAGCTGTTCGATTCGATCGCGGAGGAGCTCAGCGGAAAACGCAGTATGGTTACCCCGCCGGCAGGCCTTACCGAATGGTCGCTGATGCTGCCGTTTACTCCTTCGATCTCCGGACTGCCGCATTCTGGTGTACCTTACTTTTTCCTCTCGCAGACGTACGAAACGGGTGTTGCGACAAAATTACTCGGACCGCACGGCATTTCGTGTCCGAGTTTTCGGGAATATGTGCCGAATCTGTTGAAGTTCGTGGACGAACATCCGACACTTTGATCTGCCGCAAGCAAATAACCAAAGGATTTGAGCATCTCACCAAAAATGACGGGTATTTCGAAAACAATCAAGGCTCTGGTGTTTCTCTTTGCTTCGGTGGTTATTTTCGGCACCGGAGCTAACGCACAGAGCGGTCGCGCCAAGCCCACACCAACACCGACGCCGGATGAAGTAAAGATCATTACGGAGGAAGTGAAGTTAAATGTGCTTGCCTTTGATGAGTCGGGTAAATTCGTTGGCGACGTCAAAGATTCAGATCTCGTAATAACGGACGACAACATCCTTCATCAGCCAAGCAGCGTTCGACGAATTCCGGCTAACGTCCTTATCGTCATGGACACAGGCGGCGAGATGCGTGCGGTAAAAACGCTCGACCAGACAAAAAAGACGGCGCGGGCGTTGGCTAATGCACTTCGTCCCGGCGATTCGATCGCTATAATGCAGTACGCTGATAAACCGGAGATCATAGTCGAATGGACAGATGACAAAAAGCAGGCGCTTGAGGGCATAAGTCGTGCGAAATTCGGCCGCCGTTCGGCGTTCGTCGATGCGGTCACATTAGCGACCGACTTCATGACCAAAAGCGGCGTTGATAATAAACATCTCGTCCTGATCACTGACGGCACTGACAGTTGGGGGCGTTCGTCCGACAAATTCGACGCATTCAGGCGGCTTTTGGGCACGGACATCAGTGTTCACGTGATCAGCTATACGAAGCTGGAGGCGACGGACATTGAACCGCGCACAAAGGGCATTTCAAAGACGCCGACGCCTCGGGCAATGCCGCCGGAGGTCGCTGCTCAACTGCCAAACGGTGCCCGAGACCAAGCTACCTCACCCAAGATCGGCCCGACGATCGTCACCGACCGCAAGTACATTAAGACAATGCGGAAACGAAAAGCCGACCTGGAGACGGCTGAAGAACAGCTTGGAACACTTACGGAAAATACGAACGGCGAGATGATCATCCCGGAGTCGCTCGATGAAATGATCGACCGTACCGCACTGGTCGCTCGCATGATCGACGCCTCTTATGTAGTGACATACACCCCCAAGATCCCGCTGGCTGACAGCTCAAAGGAAAGAACCATCGACGTGACCTCCAAGCGCACCGGCCTGATAGTTCAATCACGTAGAAAACTTCTCTTACCATCGTCCCGCAACTGAGAACTCAAAGGCCGTCTCATGCGTATCTCTCAGTATTCGAAACACTGTTTTCGAAAAAGTGTAACCGGCTGAAAAGCGCTTTCGTCTTGACTTAAGACGCGTTTTGGTCAGAGTTTGAAGCAAGGATGGACGGTATCAGGGACGCTTTTGAGCGAGATTCCATACTGAATTATGCGGGTGACGATTTCGTGACCAGCGGCTCGGTGCGCGCCGAGCGGACCGACGCCCAGCTCATCGAACTTATACTTGCCGGTGACCAGGCCGCCTTCGAACAGCTTTTCGACAGACACAAGCGGCTAGTCGCCCGAACCGCGGGCCGATATTTCCAGCGTCCCGAGCAGATCGAGGAGTTCGTTCAGATCAGCTTTGCTAAAGCCTATGTAGAACTGGCGAAGTTTCGAGGCGAGCATTCTTTTTCCTTTCACAGTTGGATCGGCCGGATCACCGCAAATGTCTGTCTCGACGCTCTGAGGAGTCAAAACAGAAAGCCTGAAGAACTTAATTGCGAGCTTACGGAAGGAGAGGCTCAAACTGTGCTTGACCTTGCGGCCCATGATTCTGCGGACCCGGAGGAATCGCTGGTAAATCGAGACCTTTCGAACAAGCTTCTTTCGCGGCTTCCGGCGGACGAACGCGCGCTGCTGCAGATGCTTTATGTGGATGAAATGAGCGTTGCCGAGATCGCCGAATTCTTTGGCTGGTCCCAGTCGAAAGTGAAGATAAAAGCTTGGCGAGCGCGAAACAGCCTGAGAAAGTCGCTAAAGAGATACATGTAACCGCCAACTGTTACCCTTCGTCATATATTTTGAAAATGAACGACCGCAGATCGAAAAACCAGACTCTTGATACGCTCGGTAAAACCCTGATTCGGAGTTCCGCTATCAAGGAATGCGAGCTCGAAGAGATCGTGGATCGAACCGAGCTCTTTTCAAAGGTTCTTAAGCGTATCGATTCAGAACAAAGGGCCACGAAGTCGAGGCGAAACCCGTGGTGGTCCATCATCCGGTATCGTGTCGCGGTCGGTTCGATGGCTGCGGCCGCTTTCGTCGCGTTTGTTGGGCTTTATGCCGCATCGTCGCGGCCCGGAATTTCTGTCACCGGCAATGTCAGCAATGAACCGGCACTAGCCACGGGTTCAAATTCCCAGATCGCGCCCAATGTGACCCTTTCTGGATTTACTGCCGGCAGAGCGAGCGGCATCGAGAGCGATATCTCAACTCAATCGCCAGTACCTCAGCAAACGATATACAGGCCGACGCGAGAATCCGGACCGAGCGTGCAGCGGGCAAGCACGCGATCGGTTCCGGATGCAGAGTTCTATGCAGTGACCTATATGGGCGACGGCGGTGAATCGGCCCGCGGCGGCCGCGTGATCCGCGTTGACGTTCCCCGCTCCACGCTTTTTGCCATGGGAATGAATGTCCCGCTTGAAAATGAATCGCCGACGGTAAAAGCCGATCTTCTGATCGGACCGGACGGCGTTACGCGTGCTATCAGAATTGTTGAATAACATCGAGGAAGTATGAAGATGATGAAGGTATTGTCCGGATTATTGTTGTTTGTTCTTTTGGGCGTATATGCGAACGCCCAGCAGGACGCGAGGTTGATCGCGGAGATCGCCGCCGGAAACGAGAAAACGGTAAAGAATGCTCCGTTTTCGGCCGAGGCCGTCAGCGAGAGTGTTCAGGTATTAGCAGACGGCAACCGGATCGTACGCAACTCGACCAGCAAGCTCTATCGAAACAGTGAGGGCCGATTTCGGCGAGAGATCTCGGGTGGATCCGGCAATCTTTTGGGAACCTTTTTCAGCTATGGCCAGGGCATCTCGATCCTCGATCCAATAGCAGAGAAACGACTCCTTCTCGATACGTCCGACAAGATCGCACGAATATCAGAATTACGCGGCGGTCAGGGCGTTACCATTGCAGGAACAATTTCTCCAGGAGCAAAGATCGTAAGTAAAAAAGAACTGACCGAACAGCAGCGTGCCGAGATCGAAGCAAAGATCGTCGCCGCAAAGGAACTAACGACCGAACAGAAACAGCTCATCGAAAAGAAGATCGCTGTAGCGGCTTCCCCCGGAGCGGTCACACTTCCGGCATTGCCGGCACCGCCTTCGGGAGCGTTTGCGGTCACGGTCGGAGAGGGAGGGTTTGCAGGATTTTACCCGGGACAGCATGTAAAGTATGAGACCCGAAAAGAGGATCTCGGAACGCGTGATTTTGAGGGTGTTTCCGCTAGCGGAACACGGAGCATCACGACCATTCCCGAAGGTGCCATCGGAAACGAACGCCCGATCGAGATCACGTACGAACGTTGGTATTCAAAAGAACTCGAACTGGTCGTTTATTCGAAGCACAGCGACCCACGTTTCGGCGACCAGACCTATACGCTAAAGAACATTGTTCGCAGTGAGCCAGACCCGTCGCTTTTCTCGGTACCAAACGGATACAGGATCGTCACCGAACCAGCCGGCGTTTATCGCCTTTCGACCAAGCCGGCACCGTCACTTGATACACCAAGGCCGCCTGCCGCACCCAAAGCCGCAACGGTTGTGAACGTGAAGAGCACCAAACCATAAAGTCCTGACATGTAAGCATGTCCTCCTTGGCGGGCCTTAGCGGGCTCGCCGTTTTTGCGCCCGCAGATCAGTTCCGTTCGAGTATTCGCACGAAATCCGATATCTCGCTAACTTATTGCGATCATTAGCCTTATTTTATCAACGCTGCGGACTTTTCTGTAACAAAATGCATGCTAGCGGTGTCATTAAGGGTAGCGGCCACAAAATGACCATATTACTCGTTTGGTCAGTGCCCCCGCTATTTATCCATCGGGCCAAATAGCAGCAAAGGAGTGTATTATGTTTAGAATTTCCATATTGCTCGCCATCATTTCCCTTTCATTTTCCATATTGGGACAGAATCTAAGGCAGGCCAACGACCTCAATGAAAAGGGACTTCGCCTGTATGAGAGCGGTGACTATGACGCCGCGATCGAAAACTTCACACGTTCGATCGAACTGAGTTCAAGGCTCGGATCGAGCAAACCAGCGCTGAAGAATAACGCGTTTCCGCAAACTGGTTCGGACGCCGCCGAATCGCATCAGATCACCGTCATCGACCCTCGTACAGCGGCGGCCTACGTAAACCGCGGAAACGCCTATTTCGCCAAGCATGAGATCGACAAGGCGATAACCGATTACGACCGTGCGATCGCTGTTTCCCCCGGGCTTGCAGAAGCATACATAACTCGCGGATCCGCATGGCTTGTAAAAGGCGAACTGGACAAAGCCTTGGCCGATTATGAAAAGTCGATCAAGCTCGCACCGAGATTTGTAAAAGGCTACATCGGCCGCGGAATGACACGTGTCGAGATGGGCGATTCGAAGGGCGCACTTGCAGACTTCGACAGGGCCATCAACCTCGAACCGAAAAATGCCGAGGTCTATTTCCGTCGCGGCGATGTTTACCGCTTCGGATATGAGAACGATTCCGCGCTTGCTGATTACGAGAAAGCGATGAATCTCGACCCGGAAATGAGCGGCCCATATATCGGCCGTGGATGTCTCCGGTTTGACAAGAAAGACTTTGAAGGAGCGATTCGGGATTTTTCACAAGCTATTCGCCTCGACGGACGTATGATCCAGGCATACAAGTTCCGAGGCTACGCGCTTCTTTCGTTGGGCAGAGAAGACGAAGCTCAGCGTGACTTTGACCGGGCGATCCGCATGGCACCACGATTCAAGGCCGAGATCGATGAGGCTATTAAGCTGATCAAGAAGGAGAATGATTGATCCACTTGAGAATTGAATGTCCATTTCCACGATACCGGATCGCTCATTTCTCAGACGATCGAAGTCATAGAACGTAGTCGGCAACGGGTGTATATTTGGATTAGGATCAGGTCCAAACTCATCAGTTTGCCGACTAATGGCCAAAGACACCGAAATTCTGTCCGTTGCAGAGAATTACTGGAATCGCGGCAATGACGACGTTGCGGCGCAGTT
>CAYTDJ010000119.1:0-3722 GCA_964436265.1 uncultured Chloracidobacterium sp.
ATTTCGATTCGCTCATCTCAAGGGCTAGACAAGCTCTTGCGCAATAATAAAGAGCGGACAATATCGCCCGCTCTTCGTGATAGGCTTAGTTCAACTGCTTAGAAATCCAGTCTGATTCCCAACTGGAATTCGCGATTGTAACTTGAGTTGAACGTGAACGACGGTGAACCTGAAATGAAACCGCTCGGCGTACCGAAATTCGTCGTTTGTGTCAAACGGCCACCGCCCGTTGTGCTATATGCATACAGATTGCGGTTGACGCTTTGAACATTGGGTCGATTAAAAAGGTTAAAGCCCTCGGCAAATAAGGTGACCTTAGCTCTTTCCCCGAAACGGATCGCGCGGCCTACCCGCATATCGACGATATACGACGCCGGAGTTGAGAATTCGTTGCGAAGAGTACCAGGAGCACGGTCGTTCGCAGTGTTGCCGTCACCGTTGGGATCACCGGAAACACCTGCAGAATAAGCAAATCCTGATTGTGCAAAGAAGATGCCAGTGAATACGTAATCGCTCAAAAGAGCTCGCAGCACAAGGTTTTCGTTCGGAAACTTACCTGTTTCATAGACCGTGTTAAAGATAAATCGATGTCTCACATCGAGATCCGAACGGCCATATTCGCCGGAAAGGTCGAACTGGTTCTCTGCGATCTTACCGTCATCACCCCCTCCTACGACAACTGATGTTTGATCGGGTTTATCGTCCTTGGCTTTCGAGAGTGTGTAACTTGAACTAAAGCTCCACCTGTTCGCAAGGCGACGATTGAACTCGAATGAAAGCCCTTGATAGAAAGACCTTGCAGTGCTTTCGAACAAACTGACCCGTTGAAAATTGGCCAATGGTCGAGGATTTGCGAAGCGCTGAATCGTCAGCGTCTGGCCTGTCGGAGCACTTCCGGGATTCGGGCTGTAGATGGGAATCGTCTGACTTAACGGAGCCGAGAGATTTGCGTTACGAGTCCTGGAAAGATCCTCACCTTTGAACATTGTATACTGAACCGAAAAAGTTGTGTTTGCAAACAATTCCTTTTCAAACTGCACACGTGCCTGGTGTGTAAAAGGTTGTTTGTAATTGGAATCGAAAATATAAAGATTTGGAGTTACGGCAGCAACATTTGTTGGAATACTCGGAAAGACGGCCGGATAGACCGGGCAAAGAAGGGGTGTTGAAACACAGTTAATGTCAATAGCGACCACTTGTATGCCGTTCTGAGAATGAGCGGTTCCAGTCATGATCGAGGGCGTTCGCGCAAAATAGATCCCGTATCCGCCACGTAGCACCGTCTTTTCGTTAAAGGCGTAACTTGCACCAAACCGTGGCGCGAAATTATTTTTATCGCTCGGTCCGAACGAAGTGTCATAGCCGAGTGCGGCCAATCCGGCATCTGGGTTTTTCACCAACGGTTTCGCGACATGCTGGTAGTCGTATCTGAGCCCAAGATTTAGCGTCAACTTAGGCCGTGCACGCCAATCATCCTGAACGAAGAATCCGTACTCTCGATTATCTGGATGCGTCTCAGCTCCCGTGGTTCCTGAACCGCCAAAACTCTGACGATATCGCGAGGGGGCTCCCGCGGCGAAGTTCGCGTAACTTGTAAACGTATATGAACCGCTGAACAGTCCCGGGAAGAAATTGAAGATATTATCGAACAGCAGATCGCCGCCGTACTTGATTGTATGACTTCCCGCAATAAACGTCTGGTTATCGATAAACTGATAACGCTTGATCGTAGTCTCTCTGGGACTAAAGTTATTTCGGCCAAAATTTAGTGTTTCGCTGATCGAAGTTCCGCTTGTTAACACCACTTCAGGATCAGACGAATTAGAAAGTCCGGGCTCCTTATCACGCGAGAACTGGAAACGGAACTCATTGAACCAATTGGACCGGAGCGACGCCGTCCAGGCCGCAGTTATCGAAGTGGTGGTGACGTTGCTGTTCCCCGAGTGCTCCTGTGAATTTGTCGTCCCTGAAAACTCGAGATTGGTACCTGTAAAGTTCTGCTGATTGAAGCGGACCCAGACCTGATTCCGCTCGTTTATGTTGAAGTCGGTCTTTATCAAGTAGGTGTCCTGCTGTCTATTCTGGCTATATGAATTGAATTTTGGCGCGAGTGCTGTTTGAACCACTGGAGGAGCTTGTGTCAACGAACGCACAACGACCGGATTTGATAGATCTGACCGTTGCCCTTCGTAAGCTCCGAAAAAGAATGCCTTGTCTCTTACAAACGGACCGCCAAACGTCCCGCCGAACTGATTGATCTGTCCCGGAGGCCGCGGCCTGCCTTGCGAACGCAAAAGCGGATTCATCGAGTTTAAGGACTCGTCCCTAAAGTACTCAAAAGCGCTTCCTGTAAACCTATTTGTTCCTGATTTGGTGACGACGTTGATCACAGCACCAGCCGCGCGGCCGTATTCGGCTGAAAAACCGTTTTGATTCACCTGAAACTCTTTCACGGTGTCGACCGAGAACTGAGAAGGGGCACGTCCCGATCCGACACGACCTGACGACTGACCAAAAAATGTATTGTCGCTGCTTGCGCCATCGATCTGAAGGCTGTTTAGAGTTCCCTTTTGCCCACCGACCGCAAGGTCGCCTGATCGCGTGGGATCACGAACCACACCGGGAGTAAGCGTCGCGAAATCAAGGAAGTTTCGCCCGTTCGTTGGCAGATTGATCACCCTTCGTTCGTCGACCGTAGACGAGACCGAGGTTCGTGTCGTTTCCACGCTCTGTCCTTCGGCACTGACGTCAACAACGTTAACGGATCCGCCGGCCGAAAGCGATATTTGAAGAAAGGTCTTTGCTCCTACTGTTACTTGAATGTTCTCGTATTTGGAAGTACCGAAACCTTGTGCGGCGGAGGTTTCCAATCGATATCTGCCCGGTGGCAAAAGCACGATCAAATAGTTCCCGTCGGCATCCGACTGAACCGTTTTTCCAAAGCCAGTATCCTGATTCGTCGCGGATATAGTTACATTTGGAACGACCGCCCCATTTTGATCGACAACTCGGCCTTCAATATTGCCGGTTGTTGATTGTGACTGAGCGAAAGCGTGAAATGAGAGTAGTAATAGAACACCGATAAATACTGCAGTTTTTCGCATTGTTTGTTTTCCTCTGCTGAAGTTGGAATCACCTCTTTAAGGACGCAAAAGCCCCGTCGCAAAAAGCAGTCTAAGAACTTGATGCGAGAGATGATATTCCAGTGTGGGTTGGCTGGCAAGAATCGATGTTGCGATTTTGTTAATTAGAAGTTACAGCCGGGTCGCCTTCGACCCAAACCTCACCGTCCGCGTAAACTTCCTTCTTCCATATCGGGACGGTTCGTTTGAGTTCTTTTATAAGCCATTCGCAAGCGACGAACGCCGCTCTACGGTGGGGCGCAGCTACGGAGATAACCACACTCGTTTCGCCGATCTCAAGCTTGCCGATACGATGAACAATCCCGACATTTGATATCTCAAAGTCTCTCTTCGCCAGTTCGATCAACTTTTGCATTTCTTTGATCGCCATTGGCTCGTAGGCTTCGTAAACCAAATGAAGTGTATCTCTGACCTCGCCGGTTGCTCTGTCTTTGGTGAATTTTCGTGCGTATCCGTCAAGCGTCACCGTCGCTCCGCACTCAGGCGGCACCGCGCGTCGTGCGACGGATGTGATGTCGATGGGATCGGTTGTGAGTTCGGTAAAGTCCATTGATGCTAACCGCCGGATACCGCGGTGAA
>CAYTDJ010000119.1:3822-7305 GCA_964436265.1 uncultured Chloracidobacterium sp.
CTACTTGATCGCTCCCGCGATCGGGCTCGATGCCGAGGCATATAGTCGCTTTGGCATGCGGCCGGCAAGATGACCGAGTCGGCCGGCCTGAACAGCAAGCTTCATTGCGGTCGCCATTTGGGCCGAGTCGCCTGCTTCCGCAATAGCGGTGTTCATCAAAATGGCGTCTGCACCTAGTTCCATCGCGATCGCTGCATCGGAGGGTACACCGACTCCGGCATCGACGATGATGGTCGCATCGGGAAGCTGTTCCCGCATGATCCGCAGATTCGATGGATTCTGAACTCCCATACCGGATCCGATCGGTGCGGCGAGCGGCATCACGGCCGGACAGCCAGCGTCCAAAAGTTTCTTTGCCATTATCAGATCGTCACTAAAATACGGCAGAACTATGAAGCCCTCGCCCACAAGCACCTTGGCCGCTTCAAGTGTTTGTTCGTTGTCGGGGAGCAGCGTGACCGGGTCGCCGATGACTTCGAGCTTTATCCATTTTGTCTCAAGGGCTTCACGAGCTAGACGGGCAGTGCGTATCGCGTGGTCGGCATCGTAACATCCCGCCGTGTTCGGCAGGATCTGCATCTTTGGATCAAGGTGGTCGAGAAACGATTCTGTCCTTCGGTCGAGCGGAACGCGGTTAACGGCGACCGTCACCATTTCAGCACCGGATGCGGCGTGGGCCGCCTGCATTTCCTGAAACGAGCGATACTTGCCCGTCCCGATGATCAATCTGGACGTGAATTCTTTTCCGGCTATTGTGAGATTGTCTTGCATCTAT
Source organism: uncultured Chloracidobacterium sp. (assembly GCA_964436265.1). Classification (GTDB taxonomy): domain Bacteria; phylum Acidobacteriota; class Blastocatellia; order Pyrinomonadales; family Pyrinomonadaceae; genus OLB17. Next base: position 4,598 of record CAYTDJ010000119.1, read on the forward strand.
TACGTGATTTTCCCGCAAAGACGTAAAGAACGCAACGATGTTACCCGCCGCCAACAAAATGAACTATTTCGATCTTGTCCTGATCTGCGATCACGGCTGTATCCCATTCCTGCTTTCGAATGACTTTCCTATTGACCTCGATCGCAATGCGCTGTTTCGGCAGGCCAAGCGTATCAAGCAGATTTGAAAGCGTCTCCACACCTTCGAGTTCGCGTGCTTCGCCATTGATGAAGATCGTCATAAGTGCGATTCTCACCGAACAGACCCTGAAATACAAAATCTATTAACCGTGGGAAACCACACGGCGAAGTTCTACTTCTTCTCCTTCGCTAACGGCTCGAACCATCAGAGCGGCACGACCTTCAGAGAAACTTGGAAATTGAAGGGTCAGATTTGCGATCCCGTTCGCGTCTGTGCGGGCGTGATAGATCAGAGGACGAAATGCAGAACCTAATATCTTCACCATTACCTGTGCGTCACTGATCACCTTATGCCCACTTCCACGGCAGACCATGACTCCGACCGAACAGCGTTTTCCACCCTTGAATTTTGAATCGCCGATCAGCTCGATCGTCAATCTTGTATTTGTTGGGCGCTCCTTTCCTATCATTTCGCTGACGATCTCGATCGCCTCGTCAGGAATGATGATCTCGTCCTCTATTACTGCGTATTCTTCGACCAGCGGTAGGTTTGAGACATCATCCGCATCGTAGACTTTCGGCATAGGGATCGGCACGGACGGGTCGGAGTCGCCATCCGGTCGCGATGGGAGTGGAATATCAAACTGAGATCTGTCAGGTTTCGGGATTCCGACCGAAGGTGTGCTTGCAAATTCCTGGCCTGTAGTCTTCGCTCCCTCCCTCTCGGTCATCCGTTTGAGATCCTCAAGGCGGCCAGCCCTTATTGCTGCGCAGATCGTACGATGCTGCTTTTGGAGTCGTCCTGCCAGGACGACTTCGTCAAGCCCACCAGTTAATAGGTCATCGTAGGGAGAGCGCTTGCTCGCGAGGATGGTTCCGCGGTCATATACAAGCGACAGTAAGATCGGTCGCGCCAGACCCTTGTCTTCGGTCTGAACATGATAGGTCTTCCCATCAAATTCTACGTCGGTGTTGAATCCGGTGATCACTTGCTATTGGTCAAAAAAGGAAAGGAATAGAGAGGCGTTTATGAGGATATCAGCCATCTATGAAAGTACCATACCTAACTGAACCGGGTCAACGGAATAAATCCGTAACATGCCGATGTTTACAGGCATTTGTCAGCTCTGTGTCTCAACGCTCTTTGATTTTGAACTGCCTTGACACACGTTAGCGGTTAACTTACGATAAACTTTGTTCCGGCATACAGTTTTACGCGGAGCAAGAACCTGTTCTTGTTCCTTTTTTCCTGCAGAAAATTAGCCGGAACCCCGAGGCCTGAATGTCAAAATTCAACATAATGGATTACGCTCCGATCGGGATAATGTTCCTGATCGCTGCAGGTTTCGCAGCCAGCCAACTTCTTGTCACTCAGCTCATCGGTCCTCGTAAACGAACCGCAACAAAGCTAATGCCGTACGAATGCGGCAAAGATCCGGTTGGCGGAGCCAGAGACAAGTTCTCGGTCAAGTTTTACACCGTCGCCGTTATTTTCCTTCTGTTCGATATCGAGGTCCTTTTTATGGTGCCGTTTGCGGTATCGTTCAAGAATTTACTGTCACAGCAGCAGGTCACCGGAACGCCTTACGGCACAATCGCGTTCATTGAGATCTTGGTATTTATTGCCACACTCGTTGTCGGACTTGTTTATGTTTGGCGAAAAGGCGTCTTCGATTGGGGACTTCAGGCTCGTGCCGAAGCCCGCGAAGAGGCGAAGGAAATGGCACGTCAGCGTCGCCAACGGCCCTCTGAGAGAAAGCTCGCGGCATAGGGGAATATGGGTTTAGAAAATCAGTTATTCGAATCGCTTCCGGACGTTGTAACTGTGAAGCTCGACGCTGTGGTCAACTGGGCACGAAAGAGCAGCCTTTGGCCGGCGACCTTCGGTTTAGCTTGCTGCGCGATCGAAATGATGAATACAGTCTCGGCACGCAACGACCTGTCAAGATTCGGGGCCGAGACCTTTCGAGCATCGCCGCGACAAGCGGACGTTATGATCGTTTCGGGCCGGGTCTCGAGAAAGATGGCGCCGGTACTTCGCCGCATCTACGATCAAATGCCTGAGCCTAAATGGGTTATCTCGATGGGAGCATGTGCGACATCGGGTGGCGTCTTCGATAATTACGCGATCGTTCAAGGCGTGGACAAGGTGGTTCCCGTGGATATTTATGTTCCCGGTTGCCCGCCGCGGCCCGAAATGCTGGTGCATGCGATCACAATGCTCCAGGAAAAGATAATGAAGGAGTCGGTCAAAGAGCGTAACGACACATTCGAAGCAGAGTCTCGCGAATCGATCGTCCCCGGAACGCTGCCCGTTACCGAAGGTACTGCGCTTGAGAATGAGGTCGCAGCCGAAGTTGCACAGCATCAAATATCGAGGCCATATAGCGTTCCGTCACGACATGAGCGCCGACGTTCTTCATAGGCGAGGATTTGACTCCTTAGTGACCTTGGCGAGAATTATTGATCATAGTTGATATGACTGAGAAGCTTCACGGTTTTGTCGAAAAACTGAAGGAAAGAGACGCTTCGTGGGTAACCGATGTGGTTGACGCGTTGGGTGAGGTA
>CAYTDJ010000120.1:0-7298 GCA_964436265.1 uncultured Chloracidobacterium sp.
CTATTGTTGAGAAGAAGCCCGAGGGATCGCCTTCTCCTGAATCATCGCCGAATGCTGCAGTACCTGCGGACAAACCAAAGGCACAAAAGGGCGTTTACGTTCTTGATGGCAACAAGGCGAAATTCGTTGCGGTTGAAACGGGTATTACCGGGGAATCGGATATCCAGATCATTTCTGGCCTATCAGAAGGTCAGGAAGTGATTATCGGGCCGAGTAAGGTCCTAAACACATTAAAAGACGATGCACTGGTAAAGAAAGCGGAGAAAAAGGAAGAGGGCAAGTCCGGTACCTAGTGATGGGACCCCGAATGAGGTAGATTATGTACGATACAAAGTCCGACCAAATGTACCGGTTCATGGAAAACGAAGAGTCCGAAGGACAACCACGATCAAACCAAGCTCCACGAACACTGATCTCAATGGAGAACATCTGGAAAACATATCAGATGGGTGTCGAGCAGCTTCATGCATTGCGGGATGTCTCGTTTCAGGTTGAAAAGGGCGAATATCTTGCCATAATCGGTCCGTCAGGTTCCGGAAAATCAACGCTAATGAACCTGATCGGCTGTCTGGATTCACCCTCTAAAGGTAATTACTGGATCAACGGAAATCTCGTATCGGACATGACGGACGACGAACTCGCTCGGATCCGCAACAAGGAGATCGGTTTTGTGTTTCAGACCTTCAACCTGCTTGCAAGGGCCACAGCTTTGCACAACGTGGAGCTACCGTTGATCTATGCGGGAATGCGTGCAGCTGAACGGCATGAAAAAGCTATGCAGGCCCTGGAGTCGGTTGAACTAGGTGACCGAGTTGGCCATAAACCAAACGAACTCTCCGGCGGTCAGCGTCAGCGTGTTGCGATCGCCCGTGCCCTGGTAAATCATCCTTCAATTCTTCTTGCTGATGAACCGACCGGTGCTCTCGACACCAAAACAAGCTACGAGATCATGGAATTGTTTGAAAAACTGCATCAGGAAGGAAATACTATCATCCTGGTTACCCATGAGCACGACATTGCTGAGCGCGCACATCGGATAATTACGATTCGTGACGGTAAAATTGAGAAAGACGAAAAAACAAAATGATCGAAGGGCTTCCCTTTTACGTTACTGCGGTCTTTTTCCTAACCACACTGTTGACAGTGTGGTTTCTTTTTCGGGCGATGAAGGATGTGGGGACCAGATCTCCCGGTGCCAAACTTCTGGTCTTCTGCCTTCCGCTTTGGATGCTTCTCACGGGATTCCTCGCAACGACAGACTTTTACCGTGATACGGAAGCAATGCCCCCGCGAGTTTTTTCGGTCGGTGTGCTACCCGCGTTAATTCTGATCGTTTCTCTATGGGTGTTCTTTCGGGAGTCGTTCATTGACCGGCTTTCGCTTAAGTACCTTACACTGCTTCATTCGATAAGGATACCGGTCGAACTTGTCCTTTTATGGTTGTTTCAGTATGGTCAGGTTCCGAAAGTTATGACTTTTGAAGGCTGGAATTTCGACATTCTCTCGGGAGTCGCTTCGATCATCGTCTACTTCCTGGCATTTCGAAGCAAAAAAATAAAGCGAACTTTGCTTTTGATTTGGAACCTAGTCGGATTGGGCCTGCTTGTAAATATCGTGTCTATCGCGGTTTTATCATTTAGATCGCCTATGCAAAAACTCGCTTTTGATCAGCCGAACGTTGGCGTCACCTATTTACCGTTCATCTGGCTCCCAACAATAATTGTTCCGATCGTTTTCTTTGCACACCTTGCGTCTATCAGAAAACTGCTGCGTAACTCGCCTGAAATGAATAAGTAAAAGAAACCAACCTGATATTGTTTGCGTATCAACCGATCTACAATTAGCATCAAATAGAGCGATGGATTACGCAGAGACATTAAGGCTGGCAATTTCGGCGATCTGGGCACACAAGCTTCGGTCGTTCCTAACCCTGCTCGGGATGATCATCGGCATGGCTGCGTTCATGCTTGTACTTTCGCTCCTGCAAGGATTTAAGGTTTATGTCGACGAGAAGATCGCCGGGATAGGCTCAAATTCGTTTTCGATCCAACGCTTCAGTTTCGAGGATTTCAAAGACACTGATTCTATCAATGCGGCTCAACGCCTGAAGAAAGAACTCACGTTTGATGAATTGGACTACATTCGTGAGCACGCTCAATTGATCGATAAGATCGGTGCAAAAGCGGGAAATACCTCGCGTGATGTCCGTGTCGGCTCGGAAACACTCAAAGATGTTGGTATCTCAGGCGTGGAACCAGTCATCGGAGAGATAGATAACATCGAGATCGATTACGGCCGATACTTTACCGTCACCGAGAATAACAACTCCATGAGAGTCGCATTCATTGGCTCGGACGTTGCCAAGAATCTCTTCCCAAACGGAGATGTCCTTGGGAATGAGATCTACATTTCCGGGATCCCCTACAGGATCATCGGCGTCAGAGTCGCAAAAGGCACAGTTTTCGGCCAGCCCCAAGACAACTTCGTTCAGCTTCCTATAAAGACATTCGGAGCAAATTTCGGCGGATTGCGATTCAGCAGGTCGCCATATTTCGCGGCAACCTCTAAAAAGGGAGTGAAAATGGACGATGCGGTCGAAGAAGTAAGAACCCTGCTCAGGATCAAACGCAAGATACCCCCCGGCGAAAAAGATACCTTCGGAATTGTTACGCCGGACGCGATCAGTGGATTGATCGGTAGTTTTACCAACACGTTTGGCACGGTGATACTATTCGTGCCGGGCATCGCACTTTTTGTAGGTGCGATCGTGATCATGAACATAATGCTCGTTGCCGTCACCGAACGCACAAAAGAGATCGGCATTCGGAAATCGCTCGGCGCTCGGCAGGCGGATATTCTGCGTCAGTTCTTGTTTGAAGCGGCGACGCTGTCGGCAATAGGCGGAGCAACCGGTCTGCTGCTTGCATTTCTGCTTGGATATATTGTGTCGAAGATCGCCATCCCAACTGTCATACCTTGGTGGGCTGCTGTAATAAGTATTTCCGTATCAGCCGGCGTCGGAATTTTGGCTGGGCTTTTTCCGGCGTGGAAGGCCGCCCAACTTGATCCGATCGAGGCATTGCGTGCTGAGTAAACCATGAGAGTTGCCACAAGTCGATTCCTGGAAAATCTTAAAATGGCGTTCGACACGCTGCGTGGCAACAAACTGCGCTCCTTCCTGACGATAATTGGGGTTGTGGTTGGCGTGATCGTAGTAATGCTTATCTCGGCCATAATTTCCGGGATCGGCATGGCCTTTGAAGAGCAGATCAAAGCCTTCGGCACGAGATCCATCTTCGTCAGCAAGATTGACTCTGGTATTCGTTTTGGCAGGCCGTCACGTGAGGAACGTATGAGGCCAAACCTGACTATCGCCGACGCAATGGCTCTCAGAACGCTTCCCAGTGTTGACACTGCCGTCCCTTCATTAAATGTCTCCAGCGGCTTTTTTGGAAACGCGACCGTAGTTTCGGCAAATGGAAAACAGACCTCAAATATTCGACTAAGCGGCACCCTTCCAGAGATATCCCGGGCTGAAACGGAAATTCTGGTCGAGGGACGCTGGTTCACGCAATCTGACGTCGACTTCAAAAAAGATTCCTGCGTTATCGGTTCGACCGTAAAGGACACATTTTGGCCTTATGAGTCACCTATCGGTAAGACATTGGAGATCAATGGCCGCGCGTTTCAAGTGATAGGACTATTGGAAAAGAAACCGCAATTATTGGGGGGCGGCGGCGGTAACAATGATGCAAGTAACACGATCTTCATGCCGATAGGTTCTGCCCTCCGAATAAAGCCGAACTCTGAAGATATTTTCATTCTGGTCGTTGCAAAGGAAGGTCGAGTGCTCCAGGCAAAAGACGAGGTCGAGGATATGCTCAGGGCAAGGCGTGGGGTGACCTTTGGCAAACCCAATAATTTCTCCACCGCGACCGCAGACAGTATCATTGAACAGTTTCAGTCAATTACGGCCGGCGTTGCGCTGGCGATGGTCGTCATTTCGTCGATCGGCCTTTTGATCGGAGGGATCGGCGTGATGAACATTATGCTGGTTTCCGTAACTGAAAGGACTCGCGAGATCGGCATCAGAAAAGCGATCGGCGCAAAGAGAAGTGACATCCTGCTTCAATTTCTCATAGAGGCGAGTACCCTAACGGGCTTTGGCGGACTCCTAGGCCTCGGGATTGGCTGGCTCTTGGCAATGCTGGTCAGACTTGTTTTCCCCTCCTATGTCCCTTATTGGGCACCGCCACTCGGTTTCTTTGCAAGTGTTGGCATTGGGGTCATCTTTGGCCTTTGGCCTGCCTGGAAAGCCGCCCGTCTCGACCCGATCGAATCGTTACGCTATGAATGAGAAGGGAGGCGATCGCCTCCCTTCTCATTGGTCCTCATTAACGGTAAACGGTTAAAATTACATAGGACTTCCGTTGAGGAAGGAAAAGAAAACTCGGAATAGCAATCCTATAAGGGTTATCAGCAAAACAATCGCCCATGCCGAGCCCGACGAGAGTTTATTAGTTATTCTCAATCCAATCGCCGCTAGGACCCAACCCCATATCGCGAAGAGATCGATGGTGCTAACTATCGTTGTCAGCACCGGCATCGCCTTACCGTCCATGAATAAGCCCGGGTTCGCGTGAATCAGCCCTCTTTGACTGGCGGTCAGATCGATCTCATCAACCGATTTGAAGAGCAATACGATCATATTGGCGACCATGCCGACCACGGCCGGCGGGATCGATGAATAGATCCATACCGACAACGCGTGCATGAAACCTCCGTTGCCGCCAAACGCCTTCGCCCCCAGGAAATAGAAGAGGCCGCCTATTAGAAAGGTAATAAAAACAAATACCGGTATCGCATATTTGGTATAACCTTGGATCTTGACGCTAAGATCAACCTGAGCTGCTTTTTGTTCCGGAGACAAAGAAGCTGCTCTCGGGTTCGATTCGATCTGTTCGACGATCGCCCGCCGAACACCCGCTTCACCGACCTTATAGCTTAGCGTCAACCCGTAAACCGTAGCACACAGCGCAATGATAACAGCCCCTATGATAAACCGTGGCTTTCGTTTCAGATCCTCGAATACCCGTCCCGGCTCAAAGAACACATTTATCACTGTCGAAAATTCAGACATCTGTGACGGATCAGAAGTAACCGGTTTTTCATTTGGGGTATCGTTCGAAGGAAATTCTTCCATGTTCATACACTCCTGTTAAATCGTGGAAACAAATTCTGGTGATCGTAAATAGTTATTTTGAAAGGGACAACTACGCGAGATTATACGACGAAAAACAATTTACGTTTCAACTTTCGCAACCAAGAACTAATTGAACTCTCCAATGCGGATGCATGCTGCCAGATGCCCGGACGAATACTCTTTAAGATCCGGTACAGCACTTGAACATTCCTCGGCGGCATACGGACATCTAGTTCTAAATCTGCAACCCGATGGCGGATCGATAGGCGTTGGTACGTCCCCTTTGAGTATCATGCGAACATGCTTCTTGGTTGGGTCAGGTTCGGGAATTGCCGAGAGGAGGGCCTTAGTGTAAGGATGGAGTGGGCTATTGTATAGTTCTGCCGAATCGGCGATCTCGACGATCTTTCCTAAATACATGACCGCGACGCGATTTGATATATGCTCTACCACAGCGAGTCCGTGTGAGATGAAAAGGTACGTCAAGCCCAATTCCGCCTGAAGGTCTTGAAGTAAATTAACGACCTGAGCCTGCACCGAAACATCCAGTGCCGAGACCGGTTCATCACATATGATCAGCTTAGGATTTAGGGCAAGAGCCCTGGCGATTCCAATTCGCTGTCTCTGTCCGCCTGAAAATTCATGCGGATACCGGTGCATGTATTTAGGGTCAAGGCCAACCTTTGACAACAGCTCGCCGACTCGATCTTTGCATTCCTGCTTGTTTGATACACCATGTATCTTGAGCGGCTCAGAAACTATCGACAAGATACTGAAGCGGGGATTTAAACTCGCATACGGATCCTGAAAAATGATCTGCATCTCACGCCTCAGCGATCGCATTTCCGAGTGCGAAAGTCCGATCACGTCACGGCCTTCAAAAAATACCTCTCCACTCGTGGGCTCATGGAGCCGGATCAGGCAGCGGCCAACCGTCGACTTCCCGCAACCGGATTCACCAACGAGCCCAAGAGTCTCACCGGCACGAATTTCAAACGAAACATCGTCAACCGCCCTGACAACGTCATCGCTGTTTTCTATCGGGAAGTATTTTACGAGGTTGCGTACCTCGACCAGATCGGCTTGTTGCTTTTTTGCAGAAGTCGCGGTCATCTGAATATCAAACCTAACAATTTATTGATTCGCAGCAAAATTCTTTGGGAGGTCAGGATTACCAACAGGTTCACCATTAAAAAGAACGCAACGCACTTTGACTCCGCCCTCCAGCTCGAACAACGGGATCTCGCTTTCCAGACATTCCGGCATTCGGAAAGAACATCGTGGTGCAAAATGACAACCTGGCGGAAGTTCGGTCGGACTGGGCACCGTTCCGTCGATCGTCTGAAGCCGAGCGGTTCCCCTTATACCTGTTGCTGAAAGCTTTGGAACTGAATGCAAGAGTCCGCGCGTGTAAGGATGCTTCGGTTCCGCAAAGAGCTCATTCACACCTGACTCTTCGACGATCTTTCCTGTATACATTACACAAACACGATCCGCGGTTTCAGCTACTACACCGAGATCATGTGTGATCAAAAGAACAGCTAATCTCCGGGTACGGCGGAGTTCGTCCAGCAAATCGAGAATCTGTGCTTGGATAGTCACGTCCAAAGCGGTTGTCGGTTCGTCCGCGATCAATAGTTCCGGATCACATGCGAGAGCCATTGCGATCATTACTCGTTGACGCATCCCGCCTGAAAGCTGATGCGGATAATCCGACGCCCGACGCTCCGGCGACGGTATAGAAACTTCCCTCATCGCATCGACTGCTGCGGTCCAAGCCGCCGTTTTATCTAATTTACGGTGCAGTCTCAGAGCCTCAGCTATCTGTTCACCTACCGTGTAAACGGGGTTCAATGACGTCATTGGGTCCTGGAAGATCATGGCGATATCATTGCCACGGATCTGCCGCATTCTGTCTTCGGTTGCCGTTAAGAGTTCTTCACCCTTAAACTTGATCGAACCGGCGGCGATTCTTCCAGGGGGATATATCAGACGCATTATGGACAGGGCGGTGATCGACTTCCCACAACCAGACTCCCCGACAAGACCCAACAACTCTCCTTCGCCGACAGAAAAACTAACGTCGTTGACAGCC
>CAYTDJ010000121.1:0-7287 GCA_964436265.1 uncultured Chloracidobacterium sp.
ATATTGCGGTGAACAGTTCGACACCTTACACTGTGACTACTGATCCAAACCTTGACTATTCTCGGTTTACTCATAGCAACGAGTCACACGCTCGACTGCCGTGTCTTTTGTGCCATCAGACCGATCAAAGCCCAACGAAATTGAAGTTTCCCGGAAAGAGCGGCCACCTGCCGTGTGCCGGCTGTCATGTTGAACAATTCAAGGCCACCGAAGGCCCGATGTGTTCGATCTGTCATACCGATTCAGTCTCGGGCGAGATGAAGCCGTTCCCCGCGCTTGCATCTTTCAAAGCCAAGTTCGATCATTCAAGACACGTTTCACAGGCAAGTTGTTCAACCTGTCACGCGCCGACCCAAAGAGGAGCGGGATTTAGCGTGCCGACGCGTTCAAACGCTCATTCAACATGTTTTCAGTGTCATGGTACTGAAACAAGAGTTGCAAAGGCGATGGCTGAAAAGGGTACGGTGATCGATTCGTGCAATACGTGCCATACTCAAGGTAATCCCGGTCCCGCCCACAGCTTTGTAAAATATGAAGGCAGTTTTAGTCATGCCCGTCATGTTAATGTCAAAGGACTTAGTTGTAACAGTTGTCATACGATCCGGGCCGGATCGGGTGAAATGCAGGTTTCGGCACCTTTGATGGCAATGCACAAAGCTATGGGCAAGTCGCTTTCATGTGCAACTTGTCATAACGGAAAACGAGCCTTTGGAGCAGATGACTTTACAAACTGTAAGCGCTGCCATCAGGGAAATTCATTTAGCTTCTAGAATACTCGTTCCGTGCGAGAAATTTCGCGGTCAAGCACGGTTTTGTGCTTTCTAAGTTATTTGGAACTATTTATTTAGCCGTTTTTTGTGAGTTATCGATTGGCATAAGCATTGCATCCAACAGTAACAACGGGTTAAGAGCCCGAATTTCAAATTGAAAGTGGGAGCAGACCATGAATGTAAAGATCGTAAAATTTGTTTCTGTCGCAATAATTTCAATACCGATGATGCTGGTTGCTGTGTTCAACGGACAGCCGACCTCAGCTTCTCCTGTGGCAAACGATGATGCTGCCGCCATATTCAAGGCAAAGTGTGCAATGTGCCACGGCCCGACGGCGGCAAAGTCATTTGATCCGGCATTACCGGAAGCCGAACTTGTGAACGCCATTCTGAAAGGAAAGAAAGGCGAGAAGCCGCCGTATATGCCGGAATACGAGTCAAAGGGAATTACCGAAGAAACTGCAAAAGCCTTGGTAGCGCATATGAAGAGTTTGCGTGCCGGCGGAAATTGACAATTGCTCGATGGATCTGGAAATGGTCTAAGGCCGTTCGATTTGTCGCAGTGCTCATCCATGCATTTCGACTTCGGACGGCCTAGACCAGTTTATGACACTTGATCACGGTATCATTTAGGGGAATGGAATATGAGCGACGAAGAAAACATCAACGACGAACCAAAAGAAGAATCCTCTGAACGTATCCACCCGCCAAGCTTGATGCGGAATTACATTAGCTTCGTCGGAACAGCCATAGTGGTCGCCAGTCTTGCGTGTGTAACTCTGCTCTTCCTAATGGAGATCGCGTCACACGGCGACAATCCTTATATTGGAATTCTTACCTATATTATCTTTCCGGCGATCCTGATATTCGGCCTTTTCATTGTTGGACTGGGGATGTTCATTGAACGTCGCCGCCGGAGAAAAGTAACACCTGATCATGTTCTTGCCTATCCAAAACTTGATCTGAACGACCCGCGAACTCGTCGGTCTTTCCTAACATTTCTCGTTCTGACATTTTTCTTTATCGGGGCGAGTGCCTTCGGCAGCTACCGTGCATTTGAGTTTACGGAGTCGGTCGCCTTTTGCGGGCAGACCTGCCATACGGTAATGAAGCCGGAATTCACGGCGTATCTCGCCGGGGCCCACGCTCGAGTTAGGTGTGTTGATTGTCACGTGGGTTCGGGCGCGGATTGGTATGTTCGATCGAAACTATCGGGTGCCTATCAGCTTTATTCGGTAACTTTTAATAAATATTCGAAGCCTATAGGTACTCCGGTTCACAATCTTCGCCCGGCCCCGGAAACATGTGAGCAATGCCACTGGCCGGAGAAGTTCTTCGGTGGTCAGTTGAAGGTTTTCAACCGGTTTGGCAACGATGAAAAGAACACTCTGCGTCAGACCCGGATGCTGATAAACGTCGGTGGCGGAAGTCCGAGAACTGGTCAGGTGACCGGGATCCATTGGCATATGAACATTGCGAACGAGATCACCTACATAGCGGCCGACGAAAAACGCCAGGATATTCCCTGGGTACAAATGGTCGGACGCGATGGCAAGGTTACCGAGTATTTCGATCGGCGCAGGAACTTGTCGAGGGAGATGATCGATTCGTCGCCTAAGCGTAAGATGGACTGCGTTGATTGCCATAACCGTCCGGCTCATGTCTATCTCGCGCCAGATATTGCAGTGGACCAGTCAATGGCTGCAGGCAATTTGGATGCGACACTTCCATTCCTGAAGCGTCAGGCGGTTGAAGCTCTAAGCGGTAATTATGAAACAACTGAACAGGCGGTGGCCGCAATTGATGAAAACCTAAATGGTTTTTATCGGTCGAAGTATGGAGATATATATCAGCAGAGATTGGAGTCGATCAGAAATTCGATCGCTGAGGTTCAACGGATCTATCAAACGTATATGTTTCCTGAAATGAAGACCGATTGGAGAACCCACCCGAACAACGCCGGACACATGAATTCCGTTGGCTGTTTCAGATGTCATGACGGTGAGCACTTCAGCAGGGAAGGGAAAATGATCACAAACGATTGTAACGTCTGCCACACGACGATCTACGATTCCAGTGCGCCGTCATCGATGAACATGAAGACCGGACCATTTATCCATCCGGTCGATCTTGGCTCGCTTTCAGACAGAAAGTGCAGTACGTGTCATGTTCCTGACAAGCCCTTCGTGCATCCGGTGAATCTTGGGGACATCTCAATGTTCCAGTGCGCACAGTGCCATACCAGGAAGTAGGGCACGGGTTCTTCATGGAGTTTGCGGCCAATTAATAGGTCAAGGTAGAGAAGCCGTCAGATAAACTTTTTATCGGACGGCTTCTCTGTATATTACGCATCGATCCAAACTCTGCTCATGCTTTGTCTGGCTCGTCCTTGATATCTGCCGGATTCGAGGCTGAGTCCCGATCTTGTGTCGTTGTGTCATCGAGCGGAGTTGAGGAGTTTTCGCTATCAGTGGCCCCTTGTTGGATCATCTCTTCGTAAGCCTCTTCATGCTCTTCTCTAAATAGCTCCTCGGATATGCGCCCATCGTAGAAAGCCCAATTGATCGGATATACGTCAGGATCGAAAATGACGTGATAGAAGTGCCAGACAATGATCGCAAGAGTTGCGAGGATAGCTTCGTAGAAATGGATAGCAATGGCAATATCTATCGCCCACCTCGGAAGAAAGTCGAAAATTCCAACTTTGAACCAGATCATTAGGCCTGTGAGTCCCATTATCACGGTTCCCCAGACAACAGCCCAATACTCGGCCTTATCAGCGTAACGAAATCGAGCAAATCTTGGCCGCTCGCCTTTGTTAAGCACGAAGTGTTGGAAATTTTGGAAGAAGTCCGTCACATCTTTCCATCTAGGCAGCATATCCCAGGTCCAACTTCGCCCTTCCTTAGTCGCCATAAGATAAACAAGGTGGTAGACACCGACGATCATCATCACGACCGCTGCAACTCTGTGGATAACGCGACGTATCGATTCACTATTTCCGGATAGCCAACCGAGAAAAGAGTCGGGATACTCTAGAGCAAAACCGGTAAGCACCAAGACCACAAAACTCGTTAGCAACAACCAGTGCTGCACACGTTGGTTCACCGTCATACGAACGATCGGACGATGCTCCTTGTCGCGTTTCGCCGCCGCTTTTCGATACCATATGACCCCGTTGTGTACCAGCATTCCGCCAACGATCCCGAAGATAAGGAACAGGTAGATGTTGCGAACCCAGTATTTTCCCTGGCTGCCAAAGTCTTCGGTGGCGGCGGTTTCCAGGTGCACTTTTCCAATGGCAAAATTATCGCTGGCCCCCAAATGACATTGTCCGCAGGTCGTGACCAGATTGGCCTTGTTTATCAGAGATCTGGGGTCGCTCGACGGCAATATGTTGTGAACTCCGTGGCAGCTTGCACAATCGGCAACTACATCTGACCCCAGTTTTGATGCGCGGCCGTGATAGCTGTCTTTGTAACTCGTGACTCGCTCTGTAGGAATCCCAAAATCCTGTGCCAGACGGACACCGTCATGGCATTGCGAACAGCTCACGAGCCCTAACTCCGCCCTATTCTCTTTCTGGGCCTTTATTCCATGAATACCGTGACAGTCGGTACAGTTCGGGGCTTGATAATTTCCGCGTGCCAATGACGTTCCGTGAACACTGGTGGTAAATTCCATCGAGATCTGTCCGTGGCAGGTTCCGCATGTCTTGGCAACATTGAATTTTGAGATCGAGGATCGAGCGTCGTTTGCAGGGAGAACATTATGGCTCGTATGACAGTCCGAACATACCGCGGCTTTAAGATTTCCCATTGAAAGCGCTTTTCCGTGGACGCTCTCCTGATATGCGAGGAACGGCCGATTCGAAATTCCATTGTTGGCCATTAAGGCAGGATCGTTATGACATCGACCGCACGTTTGGCTGATGTTTGCCCTTGAAACAGTCGATCTTGGATCACTGCCCGGCAAGATCGTCGACATATCACCCTTGACCGTGTGACAGTCAAGGCACGTAGCCGCCGGTTTGCCGTTCGCTAATGGCTTTGCATGGATGTTCGTATCCATCGCACCGTGTGTGTCCTTGTGAAATTGTTGGCCCGCGAGATAAGGAAGCGTCTTTCCAGCGCCATGACAGCCGGCACAATCGAGATTCAGATTTGTCGGAAACTGGTCCTTTTGCTGGTTTCCGCTGCTGAATGGCGCTTCGGTATTTTGAGCATCGACTCCAACCGATCTAAGCAGAAACAGCCCAACACCAAATGCTACGAAAACGACGATCGCAGCTAGTTTTATGCGTGACCTCATATTGAGCCCCCTATGACTACTTTAATTCATAGCATTTTGACGGGTTGTGGACAGTGATAAACATCACCCTCGCCGAGCGATGCGTCAGCAAATACCGGGCTATTGATCAGGTTTGAATCAGGCCATTCTAAATCGTGACGACGCCATTTGCCGATTGACACTTATTTATGATCGGTGGGTCTAGAATTGGTGCGAGAGGCTTTCGAAACGAGGGTTTCATCAAAAAAGTGAAGCCGCGATGTTCTGCAAGGAGGACAATGTGCAGAACTTCGCGGCCTCAGCGTCTTAAGGCCTAATGGTCGACCGGACTTTACCGGTCGCCGGCGGCCTTGCCTAAGTAGATCCTCAGCGACATATATGGCATATGCGCTTTATAGTTTTGGAACGGTACGGCCCATTGGATGTTCTGTACCGGTTCTTCTGAGTAATCGTAGTACTGGTAACCGATGTTCCAGTCTAGATACCTGCTCAGCCTGACCGACGCCCGAAGTTCGGGCGTTTTAAAGTCGATCGGATAGGCTCCTAGAAGAAGAGTCGTAGTAGACAAGGGCGGGACTACCACGCCGTTTAGACTTCGGTCCTTGTTCCAACGATAGCTACCGAAAAACGTAAGTCGCTTGTGCGGCTTGACGGTCGCATCGATGAAGAAGTAGTGGTCGCGTAAGAAATATTCGCTCAACGCATCGGGAAGACCAGAAAACGTGACCGTAGCCCTGCTTGTCAGGTGCTGATAATTATATCCGCCGGACAGATTCAGAGCCTCGATCGGATTCCAATCGATCGTGGCAGAGAACGTGCGGTTGCTTATGTCGGTGATCCTCGGAACTGCTCGCGTCGTATCGGTCGGGATCTCATTTTGCTTATCGATGTACGAAACGTTGGCCGAGACCCGATTGAAACGCATCATGCTCTTGACGCGGAAATTGGTGAAATCGGCACTGCCGGCACGTGTGAAAACCGTATCGGCTTGGCCTTTTTCAAAGTCCGCGAAGATCGACCAATTCTTCAACGGTTTGATCCGCGTTCCAACGATCACAGTATTAGTGATGTTCTCGCCGTCTTCTTCCTGGGGCGATCCGGTAAGCGGAGCTGGCGGAATCGTGAGTATGTTAGAGCCGATCCACAGAAGTGAAAAATCTCGACGCGTGTATCGGTATCCGACATTGATGCCAAAGCGGTTATTGAATTGATAATCCCCTTCAACCAGATTCGTATATCGCCGATACCGGGTCGTAGTGTAGTTGAACTGCCTGGTGAGAGCGGTAGTCGAAGTTATGCGATCCTGGGCGAAAAGATTACCGCCATTAAGGTTGAATCCATCGTACGTGAACGTATTCGAAATGCGAAACTTGTCAGTGATGCGCCAGGTTATGCCCAGATCTCCTCGAGTCTGCGGTCGCGACGAATCACCGAAAATGTTTATCTGGTCATTAGTTATTACAGTTGTCGAGTTGCTGTAATATGACGCAAATTCGTTCCAGCTGAATTCATTGGTGGTGAGTGAATGGAGGATTCGAGCGGTAAAGTCAAGCTTTTTCGCAAAGGTTCGTTGGACGCTCAGCACCCCATAATGTGTCCGTCCGTCGATCGGATTCGAACGCCGCATCGATATGAAATCGTAGTTGTTGATCCTGTCACCCTCTTGAGGTGCAGTCAGTGTATAGCCGCTGTGGTCCTCAAAACTTCGGTAGCCGTAGGTGAATGCCAGGTTGAACCCGAGAAGGTTCCCGTCGGCACCTGCCCGAAGGTCATATGACCTCGCCGCCGCGGAGCCGTTGACGAGGAACGCATCGCTCGCACGTGTGGTGTAAGTGAACGGTCCATTTGATACATTGAAGGACCCGCCAAAACGGAACCGGATCTTCGGATTATCGGGGAGGATCGTAAGATCGAGATCACCAAAGTTTCGTCGGGTATCGTAATTGTGGTAATTGATCAAGGTTTCTCCGATCGCGCTGTTGTTCAGGAAATTGTAGAACGCCACACGCCGAACATTCGCGTCGAATCGGTAAACCCCGTCACGCTCTATATTAGCCCGGACAAACCCGCCCGGGTCAGCTCCCCATCCTGACGCCATTATCAGCGCCGAGTCGAAAGCCTTAAAGCTAGACCCTTTGCCGTTGTCTTTGATCAAGATACTAGAATCAAAGACCCGAAAGCCGCTCCTGTAATTCAGATCGCTTCTAAATTTATTCTCGTTTCCGTA
>CAYTDJ010000122.1:0-7239 GCA_964436265.1 uncultured Chloracidobacterium sp.
TTAGCGTACAGTCCTATGAATATACTACTTTTTTAAAGGTCAAGCGCCAACGGACGGAAACGATGAACGGGATGATGGTCACACTTACCCAATGCGATCTTCGCCGCGGCATTCAGATCAATCCTAACGCCAAGACCTACATGGTGAACCCGTTCAATACTGCGGTTGAGACTGTCACCAAGACAGCGAGTACGACCGTCGATAAGAACGGCGTCGTTCAATCCGGCGGTACAGTCACTACAACGGTAACCACGAAAGACACAGGTGAGCGTAAGCAAATGTTCGGTTTTATCGCTCGTCACCTGATCATAACGATGGAAACGACATCGACATCGGACGCGTGTAACAAGACAAAAACGAAGATGGAGACAGACGGATGGTACATTGATTTTGAACCCCAATTCGACTGTGGTAACGCGGTGAGTTACGGCGGTAATACCGGCGACGGAAGATCTGGCTGCCAGGACAAGTACGTTATGAAGACAAGCGGGACCGCGAAACGTGGATATCCGGTCTATGAAAAAATGACGATGTTCGATGAAAGCGGCAAGGAAACCATGTCATACGTGAATGAGGTTGTTGAACTCTCGAAGACGCCACTCGACGCAAGTCTATTTGAAATTCCTGAGGGCTTTCGAGAGGTCTCGGATGCTTCGCAGATGTATGCTGCGTCTGGTATGAGTACATCGAGCGGTACGTCGGCGGGTAATAGCGGGATGAACGCACGGAGTTCAAGTGCGATCTTGCCCAACAATGCGCCAAGTCTATCATCAAGCAGCATTTTGAGCGGCGCCAGCACGATTCCGGTCAAGACCGGTGACGTTGGCACTAAGCAAGATGGTGTAATAAGAATCGGCCTGGCGAGCGTCAAGACCGGAGCAGTCGGCGATGGAATTGCGGCCGTTGATCTTGCTGCAGCGGTTCAGAATTCGCTGATCGAATATTTAAAGGCGCCTAACATAGAAGTAGTAACGATCGATTCGAAACTTGCGGCAAGCATAGATGCGGAGGCAAAAGAAAAAGAATGCGATCTTGTTTTATTCATCATAGCTTCACATAAGAAAGGTGGTGGCGGATTTGGTGGAATGTTTGGTTCTGCTCTCGGTGCCGCGATCGGGAGGACCGGAATTGGCGCGACTGGAAGCACAGTCGGAAATATTGCAGGCCAGATCGCAACTCAAAGCATCGTCACGGCAACCTCGCTTTCGGCGAATGTTAAGGCGAAAGATGAATTGACCCTTGACGTGAAATTGAACCGGACGAGCGGTGAATCGGCACTTATAAGGACTATCAAGGTGAAAGCAAAAGGAAATGGCGATGACATAATTGGCTCGGCCGTCGAGCAAGCTGCAGAGGCTGTGGTCGCGGCAGTCAGAAGATAGCCCCTGACCTTCTATATTCAAGACCATTAGAGGCCGGCCAAAGAGCCGGTCTTCCTTTTGGCGGAAGCCGTCGCGTAATTGATACATGCCCGGTAGAAAATCCGCGTTTTTAGAGTGGGACTATTCCTTAAATATGTTTATATCGAGGGCAAAGCAATGACAACTATATCGACCGCGATCGCACCAGAGCAGTTTCCACCCGACGTCCAGTTACTAGGAATAGTATCAAGTGCCTGGACGTCAGCCGCAGTATATGTGGCTGCTAAACTTGGGATCGCAGACTTGCTGAAGGACGGACCGCGTTCGTCCGAATATCTCTCAGTCGCTACCTCTACCGATCCACAGGCTCTGTATAGGATCCTTCGTGCCATAGCCAGTATCGGAGTATTCGTTGAGATCGGCGATAAGGAGTTTGCAAATACACCAATGTCCGATACGCTTCGTTCCGACCACCCACAGAGTACGAGGCCGATGGCGATATGGATCAACGAGCCTGAACACTGGAAGGTCTATGGTGATCTGCTGCACAGCGTTAGAACCGGCCAGCCTGCTTGGGACAAGACACATGGCGAACCTGTGTTTCCGTATCTCTTCAATACAAACAGAGAATTAGGAGACATATTTAACCAAGCCATGACGAGCTATACCCACCAAACGACCGCCCCCTTGCTCGAGGCCTATGATTTCGGTTCGGCGAATATCATTGGCGATATCGGCGGTGGTTTAGGTCATTTGCTTGGAGCGATTCTAAAGGAGAACCCGGCTCAAACCGGCGTACTTTTCGATCTTCCCGAGGTAACGGAAGGGGCGACAGCGATGTTGAAGTCATATGGTGTTGCAGAACGCGTTGAGATATTGACCGGCGATTTTACCGATGATATCCCGGTCGTGGCCGACCTTTATCTGTTGAAGCACATTATCCATGATTGGTACGATGACAAGAACCGCGTGATCCTTAATAACATCAGAAAGAACATGCCTGACACGGCAAAAGTACTGATCATTGAGGCATTAGTGCCGAAAGGAAACGGCCCTCATTTTTCAAAGATCATCGATCTTGAGATGCTAGCCGTTCCAGGTGGAATGGAAAGAACTGTTGATGAATTTGAAGATTTGCTGACTTCTTCCGGACTTAGACTTTCCAGGATCATTCCCACCAAAGGACTGATGAGTATCATCGAGGCAACAAAACCATAATTACAAGGCAATTCATTCATGCAATAGGGACGCACGTCGGCGTCCCTTTTCTGTCTTGATACAGATCGAACTTCCTTTTCGCGTTGATTTTAGACATCCGTGTTTCCAGTATTCATACGAGGAGAACAATGAGGTTTTCGAAACTACTGATCAAATCCATCGGATCTTTCCTGCTTATCTCGATCATTTTTCCATTTGTTCATTTGACGGCTCAAACGCGTCGTCAAGGGAACGTGGCAGCAAACAAGACCGCTCCAAGCGCTACGAAATGTTCGGGAGCATGGACCGGTACCATTCGGTATAGCCGAACACAATCGAAATCGGACAGTAAAACGGTCGAGCGAGTGTCAGGCCGCGGCCAGGACACACGGAACTGGGAAATGAAGTATGACTACAATGCTCGCGTAGCCGTTGTTGAAGCCCCGGAGAAAGATGGTTCGAGTCTTGGAAAAGCGAGCATACAACACAGCTTCTCATCGATCGAGACTGTTGACGCCATTGAAAAGAACTCATGCGACCGCGGTAAGACTTGGCGCGATATGCGTGGACGATCAAAGTCTGAATCAAAGGCAAGCGCTAGTGCGACCGCGGACGCAAACGTCACAATTGGCGTTAATTCAGACGGTACATATACTGTAAGCGTCGCGCTTCCCCAAATAAAAGGACAACTTTCCGGGTCCCAAAGTTCGGAATTCAGTGGGCAATGTACACCGAAAGAAGGAAGCAGCATCACCATGCCCTCGACCGAAACCACTGTCGACGGTAATTCACTTACAAGTGACGGAAAGAACCGCATAGATCCAAATGATCCGAATCGACTAAGCGGAAGTTATACGTACACATGGCAGGATGTTACGGAGACCATCGCCTGGGATCTGCAGAAATGCGGGGCCCCGCTTCGATTGACCGACCTGAAGTTTGAGGACATGAAATTCCCCAATTGGAATGATTGGAAAGCGATAACAGAACAAACGGGCACCGTCGATGGGAATCTGGTAAAGATCAAGGCGAAAGTGCTCAATGCATCTGGGGAGACTAAGTTCGCGGATGTTAAGTTCAAGGAAACTTACAAGGGTGATAAATGGGACGGAGCTAAGCCCGACGCACCTCTTGATGATTCGACTGTGTCTGTAAAACTGGAGCCGGGAGAAGAGAAAGAGGTGGAATTGATCTGGGATTCCTCCGGTTATTCATGGTTCGACGACGGACGGCCGAGACTCGTTCAAAGGATAAAGGCTGAACTCGAAGAAAACGGTAAAAAGACTGACGAAATGACGAAAAATCTCAAAGTAGCTCCAAAGCCTGTTGTTCTTGTGCACGGACTCTGGAGTAACTGGAAGGCGTGGGAGACGTGGCAGAACATTCTAACGACCTCACATTCGTACGATTGGAAAGCCTTCCCTGTGGGTGAAAGGCCTGAGAAAGGGTTAATGAATACGGGCGGTTCTTTCCTTTCGACGGACAAGACGAATTCGATCTTCGAGAACTCGCAGCAATTAGGTAAATATATTCGATATGCACAGGAAGACCGGAACGCATGGCATGTTGACGTCGTTGCTCATTCTATGGGCGGGCTGATCTCCCGCCACTACATCCACAATTTAATGCCACCAGTCCAGGACGGCAGGCCTCAGGTAGCACATCTTGTGATGCTCGGTACGCCTAATATGGGATCACCTTGCGCTGATGTGATGAATTCCGCGTTTGAAACACTGGGCAAAGACGTCGAAGCCGTGCGGCAACTGCGACAAGATGTCACAGCCGATTTTAATAAAGTGGTAACAAACAGAAAAGGCGTAAAATTTTCCGTCCTAGCCGGTGATCCGCTGCCAACAATGTGCAAAACAATTGTGTGGAATGACGGTGTGGTTCCAGTGCCGTCTGCTTTATGGCTGATTAAGGATAATGCCAGATCAAAGAATGTACACACGGAACTTACTGGCACGGCCGATTTCTCGTCATTCGTAAAACCGCGACTCGCTATCGGGCCGAAAGGAAATCACAATCCGGAGGCTCCTGAGCTTAACCAGTTTCCAGGGACGTTAGGGAGGAATTCTATTTTCGCTACCGACTTTGGACGGGGCTACGGGAAGACCTCCTTTGAAACCGTCGGATCTGTTGAAACCAAGGGAAGTTCAGACGTGCCTTGGGCGAAGGCGATAACAGTCCCAGGAAAACAGTCAATCGACATAGAGTTGCCGGTCGGCAGCGGGCCAAACGTTGGCCTGACCTTCATGGCATCGGCGGAAATGTCGGTGTCACTGTTTGATGAGAATGGGGTAATGATCGGGAAAAGCCTCACAAAGTCACCTGAAGCCAGTTCTTGGTTCAGGTCAATATTTTACGACAAGCCGATAAACAACGGCTTGTGGAAGATAAGGATCGAAAACACATCAGTCCTTGAACATGAGGCGATACTCACCACTTGGTCTTTGGTCACGAGATGATCCATATGAAACTAGTTACGATCACGTTGCTTTTTCTTTTATTTACAGCATGCTCCTTCGGGCAGCAGGTTATTAACAGAGATCCGATGGCTGCAAAGCTTGTAACTTCCGACATCGATCTGTTTTGGAAGGCTTACGATAAGGCGACTCTGGAAAACGATGTGCTTGTCTATCGCAATGAATATTTAAGAAAGGGAAGCGAAGGACTTAAAGCGTTTAACACGATGAGGATCGGGGGATCTTGCGCTTTGGTCGATTCCATCAACGCCGCACCAAAATACTATGCCGCGCTGCGCGAACCCAGCAAAAAGGTCGTGTCATATGAGGCACAAATCAGGGCGAGCTATAAGAAACTTCATGACATCTATCCGGACGCAGTTTTTCCTGATGTCTATTTCGTCATTGGACGAATGAACTCGGCAGGTACGCTCACGGACAAGATGCTTTTGATCGGGATCGACATGTTCGGAAAATCAACACCTGATTCTTTAGACGAACTTGGAACCTGGCATAAGGCCGTTGTGGGACGGATGGACAGGTTGCCTTATATCGTTGCACACGAACTGATCCATTTCCAACAAAAATACCCGCGAACACAGACGTCTGATTTGCTAACCCGGTCCATCGGTGAAGGCTCGGCTGATTTCCTCGCGTTGCTGATCTCCGGATCACATATAAATCCTCACCTTCACGAGTACGGCGATCCGATCGAAAAAGATCTTTGGATGGAATTCAAGAGTGAGATGAATGGCCGCGATGTTTCACGTTGGATGTACCAGGGAGACAAGGCAAAAGACCGTCCCGCAGATCTTGGATATTATATTGGTTTCAAAATCACCGAATCATACTATAAGAACGCTTCGAATAAAGATCAGGCGATCAAAGATATACTTGATATAAGGGACGTCGACGAGTTTCTCAAAAAGAGCGGATACGAAGAGAAGTTCAAATCAAATCGGTGATAAAATGTTCGACTAAGGAATTCGATTGTTCTCATCGAATAGCTGGACGATCGGATTATTCGTTGCCTTCACCAGGTCGAGGTAACGAGGGTCTCTTCTAAACGGGTCAAGCTTGGGTTCGGTGCCAAACCATATAGCCCATGCGCTTAGCTCTTTACAGGCAAAGTCGAGATATTCGAATCCCCGATCCGCCTTGCCGATAGAAAGATAGGCCATCCCAAGGAAATATGGCGGGACATATGCTGTCTGAGCGATAGTTTCCCATTCGTTGATTATCTTTTCTGCGATCTCCTCGTTACCAGTCCGAGCCAACGCAAAACAATAAGAATAGAAAGGGAGTGGCGAATGTGGCTCCATTTCAACGGCTTTTTTTGCATGATCAAGGGCTTCTTCGTACTTGCCCATTTCCAAAAGAATGTTCGATAACTGAAGATGGGACTGCATAAATTCGGGATTTAATTGCAGCAATTCATACCCTTTTTTCGCCGCATTCTCAAAATCACGGGTTTGGTAAATGGTCCAAGCGGAAAGCACCTTGGGACGGAGCGACATGGGATTCAATTCCTCAGCCAACGTCAATTCCTTAATTCCTTCTGCAAATCTACCAGTCCCTATGAGTACAGACGAGAGCCATTCGTGTGCTAAAGGATAGTTTGGATTAAGATCGATCGATATTCGATAAGATGCTTCGGCCTCCCCAAATCTTTGGGTGTTCGAGTAATAGAGTCCCATTAGAGCGTGAGCCTCGGCCAAGGTAGGATCTAATTCGAGCGCTTTCTGAGCGGCTTCAAATGCCCTGGGATGGCTTTCCTGCGGCCTAAGGAGTCCGTAAATGCCTGCCCATGTGTAATAGTCACCGATCCCAACATAAGCAAGCGCATAGTTAGGATCAAGATCGATCGCCCGCAGGAATGAAGAATGTGATTTTGGAAATGAATCCGGCGTGAATTGATTCCAGAAAAATCTACCCTGAAGGTAAGCGTCGTGTGCGTCCGGATCATTGGTACCACGTTTCGCGATCTGAAATTCGTCGTTACCGGTCAGCTTGGGAAGAAGGTTCCGAGTTACCTGTTCCGAGATCGAATCTTCGAGCTCAAGCACGTCTTTCAACTTTTCAGAGAAGCTTGCCGACCACCGCGTAGCATTCTCACGTACATCCAGCAGTTGCGCGGTAACGCGAATCTGGTCGCCGACTCGACGGATTATCCGGTCTATAACAAATTCCACACCAAGTTATCTTCTTGCGGTCAA
>CAYTDJ010000123.1:0-7191 GCA_964436265.1 uncultured Chloracidobacterium sp.
CTATGCCGTGCAAGGTTCTATCCGGGTACGCCGCGTGGTGTTACGCGAATGTGGGTCAACATGTACGCAGCAACACCGGGCTCACAGCAGGGCCAAAAGGAGCGAAAGGACGGGCTTGCGAAGAATCCAAGAACGAACTATCAGGCGATGTTTCGTTCGGGGTCGCATCAATCCGCCACGCGCGGATGGCTCAAACCCACGTGGATGACCGATTCACTCGTTCGAAAAGGAATGTTCGGTCAGGGAATGGGCAAGGGTTTTGCGGCTGATATTCACTGTCCGACCGGTGCACCGCGTGAATCGTTCGTCAAGATCACAAAGGCTGAACCGGGAGGTATCGGAGATGAACCGCTATGGAGACCGGTCAAACTCGGTATAAGGCCGCATACGGAATCAGATGCAATGAAGCGTTATCTTGAGGGCGGATTCATCAACAAAAAGTGATTACCAATATGGACGTGCTTCAGGCTCATTTACTGCTTAATTACTACCCTGCGATCGGAATGGTGGCCGGCGCTCTGATGATAATGGCGGGCTACGTATTCAAAAGTGAGGGTATTAAACGCGCGAGTCTGAAACTGTTCATTGCCATCGCCTTACTCACTTTTCCGGCTTATGTGACCGGCGAGATCGGTGGATCGCGAAACAAGGAAAGTTATACGGGTCCGTATGCCGAAAGTTTGCAGCGACACAAAGACGCTGCACGCCCGACTTTCCTGCTAGCCGAACTAGTGGGTATCACGGCCTTTACAGGCTACTTTCTTTTGCGTCGCGGTTCAGCAAAGGCCGGTTGGGCACTTCACGCGACCTTGGCTCTTTCAATTGCAGCGTCAGGTGCATTGATCTGGACCGTACTCGCAGGCAGGCACGTGAAATGGTCCGGCACATCAAAAACGGCCGTCAGCAGTCAAATGAAGGACAGATGAATTCAAGAATGATCGATCGGAAAAAACAAAATGACACGGAGAAGAAACTATGGCACGCGTAAATAACTGGCAGCTTGGACGGGAGATGTCCTATTGGTATCCGGAGAGCCGGCCCCAAAAGCAGTTCGCCGCCGTTTTCGACACAAACAAGTGTATTGCGTGCCAAACCTGTACTTTGGCCTGCAAGACAACCTGGACTTCCGGCAAGGGCCAGGAGTATATGCTTTGGAACAATGTTGAAACCAAGCCCTATGGGTTCTATCCGCTGAAGTGGGATCTGAACCTGCTTGAAATGCTCGACGGCCAGCAATGGTCCGAACGCGACGGAAAACCGGTCTATGAAGGAAGTACTATCTTCGAGTCGGCCCCGGCGGGTGAACGCGTGTTAGGTTGGCGGCCTGAATCGGAAGACTATGCCTATCCGAACGTCGGCGAAGACGACTGCGCCGGCGGCGTGAACGGCGGGGCAAGCCAGGAAGTGCCTCACCAGATGGCTTGGTTTTATTATCTTGCACGCATCTGTAACCACTGTACCTACCCTGCATGTTTAGCCTCTTGTCCGCGCGGTTCGATCTATAAGCGGCCTGAAGACGGGATCGTACTTGTAGATCAAGGGCGGTGCCGCGGCTATCAGGAATGTGTCCGCGGATGTCCGTACAAGAAGGTCTTTTTCAACCCGATGACCTCGACATCAGAAAAGTGTATTGCGTGTTTCCCCAAGATCGAAGAAGGGATCCAGCCGCAGTGTTTTGAGAATTGCATCGGGAAGATACGCATGGCCGGATTCCTGAACACACCAGATAAGGCCGAGGCCGACAACCCTCTTGATTACCTGGTCCACATCAAGAAAGTCGCACTGCCGCTATTCCCGCAGTTTGGCCTTGAACCGAATGTTTATTACATTCCGCCGATACACGTCCCGACTTCCTTCACCCGGCAAATGTTCGGACCCGGAGTCGATAAGGCCGTAGAGGTCTATCGAAACGCTCCCAACGATCAGGACCTGACGAGCCTCCTGGGCCTGTTCGGATCAAGCGAAAAGATAATGCGGAAATGGAAACGTGTCGGGGATAAGGCGATAGGAATGGATGAGAACGGTAAGGAACTGGTAAACGTTCCGTTTAAGGAGCCGGTGCACATTCGACCGGCTTTCGACAAGCTTTATCAGATCACCCGCACCAATTGCCCGTGAGGAGGTTAGTTATGCGATTTATCACGATTGGGATCATATGCAGCTTCATTTTCGTTTTGTCGTGTCACAAAGCGCAGGTGCCTACCGCCGAAGTAAATGTCACCCAGGTGAAGGAGATCACCCTGGATCCGAACTCGTCGGTGTGGGATCCCGTTTCGCTTCACGTTTCGAAACTGATTCTGCAGGATCTGGTAGAGCCGCGGTTAATGGAACCATCGACCTCCGAAGTACAGGTAAAGGCAATAACTGACGGAAGCCAGATCGCAGTCCGGCTCGAATGGCTGGACGAAAGCCAGAACGATCTGCCGGGGCCGAGGCACTTTATTGACGGATGTGCATTGCAAATTCCCGCGAAGATCGATGTAAACGTACCGGCACCGCAAATGGGCGAAACCGGAAAAACGGTCGAGATCTCATATTGGCGGGCCGATTGGCAGGCTATCGTCGAAGGGCGTGCGGATTCGATCACGAGCCTTTATCCGAATGCAACCGTGGATCACTACCCGTCAGAGGCGAAGTCCCTTGAAAATAACCCGCAGGCACAGAACGAAGCTGCGGCAAGGTATGCACCGGCTCGAGGATTGGGAAACCGGCGGGCGGGGCCAAGGGAACAGCCCGTTGAAGATCTGATCGCAGAAGGTCCGAGCACTCTTTCACCGGCACCTGCATCTGTTTCTAAAGGCAAGGGAGTGAAGACTTCAAAAGGCTGGGCCGTAGTTATCGCTCGGCCTCTCCCGGCGGGATTTTCAGCAGCGAGCCCATCGCAGATCGCATTTGCTGTATGGGAAGGCTCACACACCGAGGTCGGGGCGAGAAAGATGAGGACCGGTTGGGTGCCGCTCATACTTAAATAATGGTCAGGTGAAAATATATGGCTCGGATGAACGATCTAATGAAGGTGCATCGGCTGATCGATGATATGTTTTTCGAACATCAGCGGGCGTTGCTGCATTTCGAGTTCGAAAAAGCACTCACATCGCTCGAGGTCTATGAATCGACCCTGATTAGACATATGCAGGACGAAGAAAATGTTCTATTGCCTGTTTATGGCGAGATCTCCTCGG
Source organism: uncultured Chloracidobacterium sp. (assembly GCA_964436265.1). Taxonomy (GTDB): domain Bacteria; phylum Acidobacteriota; class Blastocatellia; order Pyrinomonadales; family Pyrinomonadaceae; genus OLB17. Next base: position 3,183 of record CAYTDJ010000123.1, read on the forward strand.
TACCAGGCGCCGGGGCGGCGAAACTGTTCTATGACGATCACGAGAAGATGCGCGGCTACGTCGAATCATTCAAAGAAAAGACGGCCCGGCTTGCGTCGGAACCCGACATAGATAGGGCATTGCTTCAACTTTTGGATCGGGAGGCATTCTACCTTAGGCTCTGCGGCCATCACGACAAGCGAGAAACAGAATTTCTCTATCCAATCCTGGAAGAACGACTGTCCGATGTCGAAAAAAGACAATTATTGTCGAGTATCGATCTCACTGCGGTCTCAACGCACTCTATGGCAACTGGATCTTGAGAACTAATGAGGTAATGGAAATGGAAACGGCAACTGCAGAATTTGAATTGATGAACGAAGCGGCGGAGTGGCGATTATTGAGCTTGCTTTTTGACTGTCCAAATGCGGATTGGTTTTCCCAAGTACAGACTATTAGCGAACAAGTATCCGACGAGAAATTGAAGCGGGCGGCAATAGCTGCCCAATCCGAGGCGACCGAGGGCATCTTCCATTCGGTCTTTGGCCCAGGCGGGCCCGCACCGGGAAGGGAGGTCAGTTACCGAGGGTGGGTTCAGCCCGGTTTCCTGCTTTCAGAATTGAATGGTTACTACGATGCCTTCGCGTATAAGCCGTTGACACATGAGGTACCCGATCACGTCGCGGTCGAAACGGGATTCATCTCTTACATGAAGCTCAAGGAGCTGTTTGCTCTCGAATGCCGGGATACAGAAAATGCCGAAATCGCTTCGGAAGCGGCCTCGGCCTTTAAGGAAGAACACCTTTCAAAATACGCACAGACATTGTCTAAACTTCTGGCCGCGTCCGGTTATGAATATCTGCAGTTGGCAGGAGAAGTTCTATTCGATCGGGTTGGGCCTGATAAGGATAAAGGCAAGCAGATCTTTCTTCCTGTGATCGAAGAAGATGACGATCCGAACTTCGAATGCGGGAGTTCCGCAATGTAAACCGATCGGATCATAGGCCAATGTGATAGCCAACGATCACGGAAAGCGAGGTTATTACACCGTATATCACTTCCCAGACCCCGATCTGCATCGCTCTCATTTTCTTGCGTGTTGAAGCCAGGCCTTCGATCGCGCGTAGCGCAAGCAATGACATCGCGAAAACGGGCAGCAAAGGGATGATTCGAGTTAACGCAAGAAAAGCAACGATCACCAGTCCCGCTGCTTGAGCACTGAGCGGAAGAACACGCGAATTTGCCTTGCCCTTTTCTAGTTTCAGACGTTCGCGAACATAGATAATCGAAGGGACCAGCCGGGCAATAAAGATCAGCCAAATTCCGACGGCACTAATAATATGAAAACCACCTGCCAAAGCAATTGCCGCGGCAGAGGCCGAGATCGAGATGGCGCCAGCCAGTTCTGGCAACAGCTGTCTTCCTCTACGAAAGGAGTCGAAGTATATCTGCGCAGCCAACAAAGGCATGATAAATACGAAAGGCAGCAAGGGCGCATACCCGACCGTCGCGAGAGTCCCGCCAAAGCCCATTGCGAAGATCGCCCCGTAGATGGTCCCGAACTTGAAAGCGGCTGCCTTAATGTCTGGATCCCGTCGTCCGAGCCGGTTCAGAATAAATACCTTGACCGGCTGGCGGGAAAGGAAAGCTCCCACCGTCATTACTGCGATCCATATCCCGCCGACAGAGAACGCGATGGCCAGAGATGCGACGATCGGCTCGAACAGAAATCCCCAAGCTCCGTGTTCGTTCGGCAATGCGACACTTTTCAATCGGAACTTGGGGCGTGGATCGGTGACCCGAAGAGCTTCATCCATAACTGAATCGATCACTACATTACCGCGCTCGAAAGGCTTTTCTCTTCTAGTTGGATCGCCCGTGGGAAGAGCAAATTGTTTTCCAAATGAATATGCTGATGCAGGTCCTTTTCGAAGTCGCCAAGTCTATGATAAAGGGCAGTAAAACTTGGGCAAGCTCCATCTGGCAGACTGTAGTCACTGGTCAATTCTCGCATCCTTGCCAACAGTTCACCGACTTCTTCGTGTTCGATCTGCATCATTCGCACCGGGTTGCTCACCGTTCCGAACGCCGGCCCTCTGCCGCTGATCTGCAGCGCATGATTTCGCTCGAGCTCGACAATGTATGGGAAAAGGACCATCTCCTCCTTCATCATATGCGGCCCGAGATCATCGCAGATCTGCTGAAACGTACTTTTCAGTTCGAGCAAATACGGATAATGTTCTCCGTGACGGCTCGCGACCTTTGCCATCAGCGGAGTTAAGTTCTCGATCTCGTTCTTTGTGTAAACGTGATGGGTGGAAAGTAAGTGATCTACGAGATCCGTCAACGACCTTTCGGTATGTCGCACTGATTCACTAAGTACATCAGCTTCGAGAAGATCGTCGATCTTGTGCATTACCACATCCGGATCCGCTCCGATCCTTTGGCACGCATCGCGAAACGGTGTGTCGCCATGGCAGCAATAATCGATCTTGTATTCTTCGAAAACACGCGTGGTCTTCGGTGCTTCAAGGGCTATTTCTCGAACCGTCTTGGTCAGGAATTGTTGCATTTCGTCCTCCAGAATAAATAAGACTCTGCAACAATTATCGATTTCTGAAATTAATTGAATATGATTTCAATCATAGGGTCTCAATCCTGCTTATCAGCAAGCCGCAATGGACTTCGGATTTGGAAAGCTGTCCGATTCATCCTCTTCGCCCTCGCGGTTGAGGCACTCGAAATCCTTCTCGATAAGGATCTTGAGTTCGTCCCCGTCTTCAACCTCCTGTGAGCCTTTGAGGCTTATTTCGTCGCCGCCGATCCATTCGTCTACGATCGTATGCGGCACGTGTACGGTAATACAGCCATTATCAAAGATCGCATGAATTTCGTCGCGATCTGAGGACTGCAGCCGGTATCGTAGAGTTTCTGCGGGAATTAGGCCAAAGGCTATACCATCTTCGACATGGCCCATCCGGCCAAGCGTCTCGACCTCCGATCGTCCGACCCGCAAGCGCAGGGAATTCCCTTTGATCCTGAGTTTCATTAGCTGGTACCTCCTATAGACAGTTTATCTGATGTCGCCACTGAAATGGATGATTTAAATCACACTTATTTGGCGTTTCGGATCAGCGGAGAAAATTGCGAAGAGGTTCGGTAGAGTCGAGATGGATCTTACCCTGTATTATGTTCACGATCCCGCGATCGGCCAGCTTTCTGATCGAACGTATCGTGGTTTCGAGGGTAAGGCCGGACATTTCGGCTATGTCCTGCCTCCGATGCGTGATCTTCTTAACACTTCCGTTCTCGATCTCGCCGGCCAATCGCAGGATCACACTCGCGACGCGATGTTCGGCCGAAGGCGTTGAGAGTATCTGAACCGTAGCCGTTCGATCGCGTAACAGGCCGCACATTCGCTTCATGATCGCAGCAGAAAAAGATTCGGACGACGCCATCAAATTGACGAATTCCTTTCTCGGAAGAAGCAATAGCTGACTTTCTTCGGTCGCAACCGCGGTCGCCGGAAAACGCTTTCCGTCCATGGCCGGCGGGATGGCAAAGATCTCGCCCGGACCGAAATCGCCGAGGATCACTTCCTTTCCTGCCTCAGGAGATCGGACCATTTTCACACGTCCTGATAAGACGATCGGGAGAAACTCTGCCTTATCACCTTCACTAAAGATGAGCTCGTTCTGACCGAAATTCCGCTTAAGACCCAATTTGAGGATCCGATGATTGAGTTCCTGATCCAAGCCTTCCAGAACAGGATCAATGTCTAAGGTCTTGTTTAACAATTATTTAGTTCGTCAACTCTGGGCCGACGGGATGGCTTCTCCAGTTAAACATCCAATTCCTAAAAGTATCACAGCCGATCAATAAAAAAAGATCTTAAATTCGAAAACTCAAAAAGGGATCCGCAAGAACAACGCGGACCCCTCGTTACTTGGTGGCCAGGGACGGAATCGAACCGCCGACACGCGGATTTTCAGTCCGCTGCTCTACCAACTGAGCTACCTGGCCGAACTCG
>CAYTDJ010000124.1:0-7126 GCA_964436265.1 uncultured Chloracidobacterium sp.
GCTTGTCTCGCACGAAGCCGTCGCCGAAGCTGCGGTGGTCGGCCGCCCGGACGAATTGAAAGGACAGGCGATCGCGGCATTCGTCACGCTTGAGGGCGGACGTACGGGCAATGATGAACTGAAAGAAGCTCTGCGTGCTCATGTAGCCCACGAGATCGGTGCTCTTGCTAAGCCAGACGATATTCGCTTTACCGACTCTCTTCCAAAGACCCGCTCCGGAAAGATAATGCGCCGCCTGCTGCGCGAACTCGCCGCGGGCGGACATGTGGTCGGCGATGTCACGACATTAGAGGACCTCTCCGTTCTCGAAAAACTCAGAGAAGACGAAGAATAGTTTAATGACTGAAAAGGCTTCCGTACCAAATCTAAATCAGGAACTTGCCGAAGCCGGGCAGGAGTTTTACCGTCGCGGCTGGGTTCTCGGCACGAGCGGCAATTTCAGCGCGCTTCTTGCCCGAAAGCCGCTGCGTGTCGTCGTGACTGCAAGTGGAATGGAGAAAGGCAAGCTCGACGAAACGAACTTTCTTGAGCTTGACGACGACGCAGAGATCCTTCAGGGATTCGGCAAACCATCGGCGGAGACGCTGATCCATCTAACGATCTATCGTTTCATGCCGAAAGCAAGATCGATACTGCACACGCATTCGGTTTGGGGTACGATCTTGTCCGATAATTTCTTTGAACAAGGGGCGATCGAGATCAGCGGCTACGAGATGCTCAAAGGACTTGCCGGCGTTACAACTCACGAACACACCGAGCGTGTCCCGATCGTCGAAAATTCTCAGGACTACGTCGCTCTGGCTCACGTGATCGAAAACGTCATCCGCGAGAACGAAGGCATTCACGGCGTATATCTTCGCCGCCACGGCCTTTATACGTGGGGCGAGACCGTCGCAGACGCGCGCCGGCACGTGGAGATATTTGAGTTTTTGTTTGAGGTGTTAGGACGGCGACTGAAGTAGTTATGGCAATCGTTGATGTACCAAACAAAGAGCTGAGGATGACCGACGTTGCGGAGATAGCAAATTATCTCTCCGCCATCGGCATCGATTACGAGAAATGGGAAAACCTGAAACAGGTCTCGGCGGACGCGACCGATCAGGAGATCCTTGACGGATACGCGGACGAGATCGAAACGTTAAAACAGAAAGGCGGATACGTGACGGCTGATGTCATCAACGTGGTTCCGACCACGCCGGGCCTTGACGCGATGCTCGATAAGTTCAACAAAGAGCATTGGCACGACGAAGACGAAGTGCGATTCATCGTCAAGGGCCACGGACTGTTTCACATCGCACCCGAAGGCGGCGATGTGGTTTCTATCGAGATGGAAGCGGGAGATATGATACGCGTGCCCCGCGGTACCAAACACTGGTTCAATCTCTGCGGCGACAAAACGGTGCGTGCGATCCGTTTGTTTCAGGACATTTCCGGCTGGACACCGCATTACACCGATTCGGGAGTCGATGCCGGCTATCAACCTTTGTGCTTCGGCGTGCAGTATATTCGGTCGGCTAATTAACCGCGAAACACTCGAGATACGCCAATTTCATCAATTGAATTTTAGCGTCTTTCGCGGTTTAACTTTTCCGTTTATGAAAGCGATCCTGTTAGACATCGAAGGCACAACGACACCGATCGACTTCGTTCATAAAACGCTCTTTCCTTACGCCAGGTCGCGTGTCGGTGCATACGTCGCGATGCACTTCGATTCCTTGCGGCACGAGATCGACGCGCTTGTCGACGAAAGCTCACACGACGCGACCTATACCGTACCCGTTGACCCGACCGAGCCGGGTTCGGTCTCAGCGTATCTCGAGTACCTGATCGATGTCGATCGCAAATCCACTCCGCTAAAAACTATTCAAGGAAAGATCTGGCAGGAGGGCTATGAATCCGGCGAACTGAAGTCCGCGGTTTTTGAAGATGTCCCGCTTGCATTTGAACACTGGAACGCTGAGGGAAAGACGATCGCGATCTATTCCTCAGGCAGCGTCCTCGCCCAGCAGCTTCTCTTTCGTTACACCGAATACGGTGACCTGTCGAAGTACATCAATGACTACTTTGACACCAATGTCGGGGCGAAACGCGACGGCCAAAGCTACAGACATATCGTTGAGCGGCTCAAGATACCAGCAGCCGAGACGGTATTCGTTTCTGACATTGTCGAGGAGTTAGATGCGGCCCGGTCCGCAGGCATGAGAACGGCTCTTTCGGTTCGCCCGGGCAACGCAGAAATAGAGACCGAGACCGCGAGCCAGATCATCACTTCGCTGCTAGACCTTTCCTCTTGATCTCCTCAAACATCAAAGTAAAGGTGATAGTGCTTTGCACAGCCCGGATTGAACTTTCGACGGCATTTCGGGCAAGTCGAATCGCAGTTGAAATATTCGGCGATCGTAAGTTGGTACCCGCAAGATCCGCAGAGAATCGCTTCCGTGTGAAATTCGTCTTTCGGCCAAACTTCGGCTTCGTGTCCGGCCGTTTCCGTATGACATTCAAAACACGGAAACCACCTCCCGCAGCATTTGAACTTGATCGCGATGATGTCCAGTTCCGAATGCCAATGAGCGCAGCGAGTCTCAGCATCTATGTCAATACCTTGGACCTCTACGCTATGGATGGTTCGTTGCATCTTCCTTAGTCTCCGAGCATACGATAAGATGGAACAAATATCAGCGGTACGGGAATAATAGGTCTTATGAGCGAAAAGAATCTTGAAACAGCGACGTTGGCGGCAGGGTGTTTTTGGTGTGTCGAGGCGGTCTTTGATGATCTGCAGGGCGTCGAAGACGTGGTTTCGGGTTATTCCGGCGGGCACAAGGAAAATCCAACGTATCAGGAAGTTTGTTCGGAAACCACGGGCCATGCCGAGGTGGCTCAGATCAGATTCGACCCCGCGGTTCTGTCTTATGCCGATCTGCTCCGCGTTTTCTTTTCAGTGCACGACCCTACGACGTTGAACCGACAGGGGAACGACATCGGAACGTCGTATCGCTCGGCGATCTTTTATCATTCGCCTGAACAAAAAGCGACTGCCGAAGAGATCATCAAAGAGATAACCGCCGAGGGTATCTATGACAACCCGATCGTCACCGAGGTAACGGCGTTCGACAAATTCTGGCCGGCTGAAAACTATCACCAGGAATACTTCGCGAATAATCCGAACCAGCCCTATTGTGCCGCGGTCGTCGCGCCAAAGGTCGCCAAGTTTCGAAAGAAATTTGCGGATCGATTGAAGAAATCCGGGGCCGCCGCCTAAAGCTTTCCGAACAGCATTAGCACGCCGATCACGATGAACGCGACGGCGACGATACGCTGCAGCCATTCCGTGGGAACGTATTGGCTAAGCACGCTGCCGACCAGCACGCCCAATAGCGATACGAGCACCAGAGCTACGCTTGCGCCGACAAAGACCGCGATCTTCGAATCCGTCTTTGCGGACATCGTGATCACGGCGAGCTGTGTCTTATCGCCTAATTCTGCGAGGAAAAGAGTGATGAATGCGGTTCCGAAAACTTTCCAGTCCATACGGACAGTCTAATAGAAATCTATCGAAACCGCAGTTTGGATCGTTCAAATTAACATCTCGATCTGCCCGGCGATCGACATTTTCTCGTAATCTCCGCGTCTGGCTTTCAGATGTTCACCGATGTCCGACCGCATCTGTGCGATCAAAGCTTCGAACCGTCCGCTTTCGGTGAGCCTTTCGATGAAATGCTTGATGACCGCGATCAGCCCGTCAAACAGGTCCTGTGAACCGATAGGCGAGTTAAGACTCAATTTGCGATCCTCGAAAACGAATCGCTTTCGTCGCGGATCGAGGAACCAGTGTTCTGAACTAAGGATGGAACATGCCATCCTGAACGCTGCGTCAAAATCGATCTCGGCCCGCTCAAACCCTTCGTTGACGATGGCTAGTAGCTCAGAGGCGAGCATCACCGCCTTTTCCGTGTCATCCGACCTGAACGCGAGCCATGTTTCACCAAGCACCGTTCCCGCCACACGTTTGTCGCTGCGGCCCGACACGGTCTGCATCGCTGTAGCGGCGATTCGGTCGTCGACGAACGGCTTCTTTATGTATTTGATCGTGTCCTCGGCGTTTGCCCTGACGACGTGAATGCGGCCATGCGGCTCACGCGATCGTCGCAGGATCCCGTTAAATGCCCGTTCTCCCTGCGTTATGCGCCCCGCAAGTCGGTCATATTCTCGCGCCTGAAGACGGTTTTTGGGGGTGAAGATGATCTCCGCCTCGTAGCTGCTGTGTTCTAAACGAACCGTGCCCGTAAACCCGACGCGCCGCAGATAATTAACAAGCGCGGAAAGATTGACGAACGAAGTGCTCATGTTTTGGTGGATCGGCTGGCCTTTCATGTTTGGAAATAAGCAGACCTTGACCCTGCCCGGGCCTCTGCCTTTTGCCTAAAATATTTATTGCTTTGTCTCGTCTAAATATCGAATACACGGCGGTTTCCATTGCATCTTTCAACTTTTTCGTTCAAAATTCGCTAGATCAAGGGTTTACAGCCTGAGAATTCCCCAAATTCATTCCAGATGTTATTTCGGCCCTGCCATCGGCCGGGCAGCAATAGAAACTATGATCACGTCGCTATTTCGCACAAAGTCGATCGCGCAGATACAGGCCGACGCGGCCGCCGGCTTATTGGAACACGCTCAGGACCCGAGTAAACCCGAAGGACTTCGCCGCACGCTCGGCGTTTTTGACCTCACGCTTATGGGCATCGCCGCGATCATCGGAGCCGGCATATTTGCGATGGTCGGAAAGGCATCGTACAACGGCGGCCCGGCTGTGGCTTTGTTATTTGTGTTCACGGCTACGGCATGTGCGTTTTCCGCGCTGTGCTATGCGGAATTCGCATCCCGGATCCCGGTCGCGGGTTCGGCATACACATATGCTTACGCGTCGATGGGTGAGTTCATCGCATGGATCATCGGCTGGGATCTGATCGTGGAATATGCGATCGGCAATATCGCCGTCGCGATCTCCTGGAGCGATTACTTTACGGGTCTGATGAAAGGCTACGGCATCGACATCCCACTGCATTTCACGATGGATTTTCTGACGGCCAAACGCGGATTCGCGGCCGTCGAAGAGGCAATGGCGAGCGGAGCGACCATCGATGCTCTTACGAAGGCGTGCGATGCGAAAGATGCGGTCGTGAATTGCGGCCAGGTTGATGGTTATCTTGCTTGGCTTAATTCGCCGCATATCGGTTCTATTCCGATCGTTGCCGACCTGCCCGCGTTGCTCATCACACTGGTCATTACGACACTTGTATTCATAGGTATTCGCGAATCAAAGTTCGCTTCGAATGTAATGACCGTCCTCAAGATCGGCATCATCCTGCTTGTGATCTTCCTGGGTTTGAACTACGTGAATCCGGCGAACTGGTCGCCGTTCGCACCTAACGGTATTGCCGGCGTCCTAAAGGGCGTTTCGGCCGTGTTCTTTGCATACATCGGTTTTGACGCACTCTCTACAACGGCGGAGGAATGTAAAAACCCGAGGCGCGACCTTCCGATCGCGATGATACTCTCTCTCGTTATCTGCACCATTCTCTACATCTCCATCGCGTTGGTGCTCACCGGAATGGTCAGCTATACAAAGCTCGATGTCGGCGACCCGCTCGCTTTCGTTTTCGGGCCTGAAGGTGCGAATATTCCCTGGGTTGCGGGCATCATCGCCGTTAGTGCGGTAATTGCGTTGGCAACGGTTTTCCTGGTGTTCCAGATCGGCCAGCCGAGACTCTGGATGGCGATGAGCCGCGACGGCCTTTTGCCGAAGATCTTTTCGTCGATACATCCCAAATTCCACACTCCCTGGTTCGCGACGATCATCACCGGAATTGTCGTCGCCATTCCGGCATTGTTCATGAATCTGACCGAGGTTACCGACCTTGCAAGCATCGGTACGTTGTTCGCTTTCGTCGTCGTGTGCGCGGGCGTGCTTTTCAAAGACAAGGAATTTAAGGAGAGCGGAACACGGTTTGTACCCTACATAAACTCTCAATTTCTCTTACCCGTGATTCTGATCGCCGTCGGCGTAGCGATCAATTATTTCAGCCCGACGTTTTACAGCGACCTGATCACGCTGACACCCGCCGAGGGCGAGAGCATGCTCGGAGCTTTTTCGCATAAGATCCCGATGATCTTCTTCGTGATCGTTTCCGTGATATTGGTCTTCTACAGCCTGACTAAAAAGCTTTCGCTGATACCTATCCTGGGACTATTGTCCTGCCTTTATCTGATGACGGAACTTGGGGTTACGAACTGGATAAGGTTCGGCGTTTGGCTTCTCGCCGGATTGGTTATCTACGCCCTTTACGGTTACAGGAACAGTCATCTGAGCAAGGCCAGCGAGGGGACTGCGGCAGAAGCGTAGAAGTTTTACAATTCTTTACAGACATAGCAAAACCAAAGGTAGTATCTTTAGCGTCTAACTACGCGGTAAAATACATTTTACGCCTCAATTTAAGGAGAGATCATGAAGAAACTGTTGTTTTTGATGTGCGCGGTCGGCATGCTGTCGTTCGCCGCAATGGCACAAAAGGCTAATTATTCGGGCACGTGGAACCTCGACGTTCCAAATTCGAAGCTCGACGCACGCCAGCGTATCGAATCGATGACGATGACCGTCAAGCAGACCGACAAAGACCTGTCCGTCGAGACGGCGACTAAACGCCTTCCGCCGAATGACGCCCCGGCGGGCCCGCCTCCCGGAGGCGGTGGTGGTATGGGCGGCGGCCGTGGAATGGGAATGGGCGGCGGCGATGCTTCCGTGACCTATTCGCTCGATGGCAAAGAGACCAAGACCGAGGTCGAAGGCCCGATGGGCAAAATGCCCGTCACCCACAAGGCTTCGATCGAAGCCGACGGCTCTGTAAAGCTTTCGTCTTCACGGACCTTCAACGGCCCGAACGGCGAGATCACATCGACCACCACCGAGATCTGGAAGCTATCGGCCGATGGTAAGACCCTTACCGTCAACCGCGAATCCACCAGTCCGCGCGGCTCGACCACCTCGACGCTCGTCTTCACAAAGAAATAATTCGAGTCAAATTTGACCCAATAAAAAGGCTGCCCCAACAGGCAGCCTTTTTGTTTT
>CAYTDJ010000125.1:0-7109 GCA_964436265.1 uncultured Chloracidobacterium sp.
TATGAACCGTCGGCGATCCTCCACTCGAACGGCCCGTTATCCCTGGTCTTGATCTCCTGCTCGAATCCGCCGTTCGCCACGACACCGCTCTTAGGAGCGATATCCGAATCGGGAGATGTTTCGGAAATTATTGACGCAGCAAGCCGAAATTCGTCTCCTTCCAGACATTTCAAAGACAGCTGCTTTCCGGATTCCGCAAATTCTGATCGCCGTTGATCCAACGGAACTGACCGCCAAACAAAGACCGCCTCGGTAAATCGCTTTTGAACCGTTAGTAGTTTCGCAAGCTCAACTTTGACGGCATTTGAATCACCGACCGCGACCAATATCTTGTCAAGGTCGCCATCGAATGCCTGCCATGCCGCAGCCGCAGCCGGGCCCGCAAAAGTCTGGTCCGATGAAGCGGCTACTCGTATTTCGCCAAATCCATCGTCGAGAGAGCCTTGACGCACAAGCAAATTGCCGAGGGCCCAATGTACCCGTGAATAATGCGGTGCTACTCTTACTGCCTGTCTATATGCTGCTTCCGCTCCTCCCCGATCACCGTCTCGCTCGCGGGCTCGTCCTAATCCCAGCCAAAAACGATAGTCTGATGGTGAAAGCGACACCGCCGTTTCGTATTCGACTAGCGATCGGACTACGTCGCCCTGTTCAAACGTGTTCTCGAGTATGCCGGCGTAAGCATATCGTGAGAGAGGATCAGCGGGTGCCAGTTCGACTCCTAACTCCGCGACTTCGGGAATGTTGGTCTTTGTCGCGATCGTATTTGCAAAGCCCCATTTAGCGGCATAATACGATCCTGCAAACAGTACTAGCGTAATGCCTGCGATGAGCACACGACGAAATCCGGAGTCGATCCTGATCACGAAATATCCTGTCATTGAATGACCTGCAGACTCATTCGAAGCCGATCGGTTCTATTTTCATCTGTGCCCTGTAAAGAGGTATGTCAGCTTCGCGGCAAAATTCGCGAACCTGTTTCAGCGATGCCGGCTCGATCTTACCTGTAGAAATAAGTATTGCGTGAATTTCAAGGTCGCGACAAACCCCGGCAAGCGAACCGTTCGAATCGAAGACCTTTAGTCCATTGATCAGTTTATCTTTCTTAAGCGGATCGTCGTCGACGAAACCTACCGGGCGAAAATCCCAGTCGGAGTTCTTTCTAAGTTCACGCAGCAACATCTCACCGCCGTCTCCAGCCCCGTAAATAAGAGCTCGTCGGCCTTCGGCTTCATGAGGCGACGGAATGATCTCACGGATGAACCTGAATGCCATCCTGCTTCCGGCAAGAGCAAACAATAATAGAAGTGCGTCAAGCGCAAACACCGCTCGTGAAAAATTCTGAAATCGATAAAGCACCAAGACAGCAAGCGCGCTCAATATTGACCCAATTAGAACTCCTTTGGCGTACACGATAAGATCACTGATCGACGTGTATCGCCAGATCCCTCGATAAACACCTACAAAAAAGAATGCAAATAGCTTCAATATGAGGAGAACAGGGACCGTAGAAAGGAAGAGTTCCCAGTTTCCGCTTTGTTCAAAAGAGCCGAACAGAAAAACGTATGCTCCGTAATAACAAACCGTGATCAGGAACGCGTCGAGTATCACCTCGAAAACGCGTCGCTTGTGCGAAAAATGGATTAGGAACGCAAAAACGGCATTGTTCGATGCGGCGAGTTCCTCTTCGGTCTCTTCATAGACCTTTACCTTTGACAGGTAGACGCCCACTATTGTCAGAGCAGCCGTAAATAGCCCGATGAGCGCCAAGCTGCTGGTCACAGGCAGTTGGGAAACGGCGACCGCAAGGGCCCCCGCGATGATCGCAAACCCATAAAGCATCATCACTGCGGAACGCTCCGAAAGACCCAAGGCAACCAGTCTGTGCGATGTGTGGTCTCGGCCACCCTGAGAAGCGCGCCGTCCCCACAGCTTCCTAAGGACCGTGACAAAAGTCGTGTCGAAGATCGGCACAAATAGGATCAGCACGGGAACCGCCAGTATTGAGAAGATCCCTCGCGAACGACCGCCCGATTGGCCAAGAAGAACCGAGGTCGAAAGCAAGAAACCGACGAACATCGACCCGCAATCGCCCATGAAGATCGACGCCGGATTAAAGTTAAAGACCAAAAACCCGATCAGGGCTCCGATGAAAACGGTTACAAGAACGATCTCGCCTGCCTGACTGTTGCCGAACATACCAAAAGCAAGCGAGGTCGCCGCGATCGCCGCGATACCGGCCGCAAGGCCGTCCATGTTATCAAGAAGGTTGATCGCGTTAGTAATACCGATTATCCAAAACACGGTCACCCAGATATCGATCAGCTGGTTACCGGTGAGCGGCAGCGTGAGTCCAAATCCTACGACGACCGTTGCACCAATGAGTTGGCCGAAAAGCTTTTGATAAGGCTTGATATTGAACACGTCGTCTATTAATCCGACGACGAAAAGCCACGCGCTTGCACCGACCACGACCAGCGACTGGGTATTCTTTGGAACGAAAGCAAGATAACCAACTAACGTGGCTGCCGCTATCGCCACACCGCCGAGCATCGCGGTCGGCTTTTTGTGCCAGCGGTCCGACTTTGGTTTCGCGACATGTCCGTACCGTCGCGCAAATGCACGTACTACAACGGTGAGGATCGCCGAGATAGCGATGCTGATCACCCCTGCGATCACTGGATTGTCTGTAAGTTGGAGCATACCTTGACGGGACGAGGCCTTCGGCACCCGATACGTCAACTTCCTGAACTGCCTCAGCTTTTCACAACGCTGCGATAGAGGTTCTTGATATCGTTCACCAGTCGTTCTTTCGAATAGATTGCGGTTGTGTGGTCCCGGCCTTTTTCGCAGAGGTCCAATCGTAATTTTTCATTTTTCGCCAAATAAATCAAGCCTTTCGCAAAACCCATAGAGGACCCCGACGGCACTGAAACCCCGCGTTCACATACCGAGAATCCTTCATTTTCTTCGATCTCCGCACCAAGCAGATCGATCACCCCGCCGACTGCAGTGGAAATGACCGGTCGCCCAGCCGCCATCGCTTCGATAAGTGAGAGCGGTGTACCCTCGTTCAGCGAGGTCAACGCCACGATGTCCGCGCCAGCATAGACTGCGTCCACATCGTTGCGATTTCCGAGAAAGACGACAATGCCGTCAAGGTTCATTCCACGTGCCATTTCCTCAAGTTTATCTCGAAGGTGGCCGTCGCCGACTATTAAGAATCGAGTCTTTGGAGCTTCTGACTCTCGAGAATACTCCCGGGCTGCTTCAAGGAGCAGCGGTATATTCTTGATCTCGGTCAACCGCCCGACGAACGCGATCAGCAATTCATCGTCCTCCGCATGGATCTCGGTTCTGAGTCCGTTTCTTTCTTCATCGGCCCGAATAAAGGATGTAAGGTCAATTCCAAGCCGTATGACTTCAAACTGCCCCGGCTTGCCGATACCGACCTCGCGATGTATCTCGTCAAACTGTTGCGTCGTAATTACGATTATCTTGTCGGTCGCCAAACGGGCCAGTAAACGTTCGATAAAGATAAATACTCTTGTCTTCAAGTTGCCGTAATAGCTGTGAAAGACATGCCCGTGGAATGTATGTATGACTTTAACCTCTCGCGGTTTTCCGATAATGGCCTTCCACGTTAGCCATTTGTACAGAAAGGCAGCCGCTCTGCCGACAGTCCCTGCTTTTGCCGTGTGAGTGTGGACGATATCCGGCTTCGATTTCCTGATCACCCTGTAAACCTTAAAAAGTGAGATGAGGTCCTTCGGTGAAAGCTCCCGGCTCATTTCCTCTATGAATATCGGTTTGACGGAGTGCGCTTCGGCAAAGTACCCCATGTTTTCTTCACCTGGCGGAACCGTACCGGCGATCAATGTTGTCTGGAATTCGTCGTCCTGGAGTGCCTCGGTCAACCACACCACATGGCGCGCCGGTCCGCCGACGTTTAGACGCGCGATTATTCTAAGGATCTTCATTCCAAGATTTAGAAACGGATAGCGGGAGATCAGTCTTCCATTTTGAAAACCGAGTCAGGGTCATCTTCATGCCTGATCTCGTCTATGGGTTGGCTCTTGCCTTCGCCCATGTAAAGTCGGTTCGGGCAATTTATGACCATTCCGTCAACTTCCCCGATGTTCTTGTAACCGTGTACGACCCCTTTTGGCACGACCACTGCCTTTGGATCGTCCGCACCAACCAACAAGGAAAGGTAATTATTGAATGTCGGCGAATCAGGACGATTGTCCCAGAGCTTAATGTTAAAGGTCGAGGGCCCGATGAAACAGAACAGATCGGCTTGGTCAACGTGTTCGTGCGGCCCGCGCTGTATTCCGGGTTTTGTGAATGAGATGTACGACATCACGGGGTAAAACTCGGCGCTCAGTTCATCATTGCGAAACAACTCTGCCAGCCAGCCCCGCTCATCGTAAAATTTCTTTAGCGGATAGACCAACACATCCTTGATCTCACCTTCTGTAAAGATCCTGCCCATTTCGGTTTGCATCATAAATTGTTTGCGCCGGTTTCCGCGACCAAATTCGATGCCCTCAACAGACTGTCGAATGTCCCGGCGTCCGTCCACCACCCGTCAAGCTCATTCCAAGTCATTTCGCTGCGATTGATGTAGTGGTTGTTAACGTCGGTTATCTCAAGCTCGCCGCGGCCCGAAGGGACCAATGTTCTGATCACATCGAAGACGGTCGCATCATAAAAGTAGATACCGATCACCGCATAATTTGACTTTGGCTCTATCGGCTTTTCTTCAATCTTAAGAACTCGTTTACCGTCAAGTTCGGGCACGCCGAAACGTTGAGGATCGTGAACTTCCTTGAGCATTATCTTCGCACCCTTGCCTTGGTTGCGATACTCGTCAGCGGCTGCACGAATATTCTTTTCGATAATGTTGTCCCCGAGAACGACGCAGATCGGTTCGTCGTCAGCAAAATGTTCCACCAGACTAAGGGCGTCTGCGATCCCGCCTTCGCCTTCCTGATAGGTATAGTTCAAATGCTTCAGACCGAAATCCTTTCCGTTTCCAAGAAGCCGGAGAAAATCGCCCGCCGAGTTTCCGCCGGTTACGATCATGATGTCCTCGATCCCTGCGTTTATAAGCGTTTGGATCGGGTAATAGATCATCGGCTGGTTATGCACCGGCAGAAGATGCTTATTCGTTATCTTGGTGAGCGGATGAAGCCTGGTTCCAAGTCCTCCGGCAAGAATTACTCCCTTCATAATTTAGCTGTCTATGAATCTTTGATACCAAAGCTCAAGCATCAACAGAGCCCAAAGTCGGAACGCGTGATCCTGCCGAGCCTCGATATGTTCGGTCACGTACCTACGCAATGCCTCTGGCTTAATTACACCCCGCTCAAGCGATCTTTCTGATAACAGCACCTCTTTTACAAATTCCTTCATCTCGCCGCGAAACCATTTGCCGATAGGAACACCAAAGCCCATCTTTCGGCGATAGATCACTTCCTTTGGGACCAGCCGGGACGCTAACTTCTTAAGAAAGGATTTTGTCTCGACGCCGCTGGACTTCATTTTTTCAGGCAGGCTCGCCGCAAATTCTATAACGTTATGATCGAGAAACGGCGAGCGGGCCTCTAATGAGTTTGCCATCGAAGCGATGTCCACCTTCACCAACAGGTCGTTGGGCAAATAGGTCATTTGGTCAACAAGCATCGCCGCATCGACGATACCGGATCCGTTCGCATTCGAGAACCACTGTCCAAGCACCCCGGCGGCATCGAAGCGTTCCACCTCCGATCGAAACTCTTTTGTATATAGATCGGCTTTGCTCTCGCGATCGAACGCTGAACTCCATTGAAAATATCTTTCTACTTTGGGCAGCGAAGCTGATCGAAGGAACCGTTTTACGTCTCGGATCCGGCTCCTTTTCAATTCGGACGTCGGCAGCAGCGAGACAGGAAGTTCGACGAGTGTCTTTCGAACGGCCGCAGGAATGCGATGATATCTTTCGGCCAACCTCATCGCCGCGTAACGTTCGTAACCCGCGAAAGATTCGTCGCCTCCGTCACCGTTCAGTGCAACGGTCACATGTTTGCGGGTTTCCCTTGAGACATAATAGGTTGGAACCGCGGACGAATCGGCATACGGTTCACCATAGTGATCGACAAGCGTCGGCAATATATCGAGCGCCTGAGGTTTTACAATGAATTCATGATGGTCCGCACCAATATGATCGGCAACGATCTTCGCGTATTTCAGTTCGCTAAAGTCTTCTTCCTCAAAACCGATCGAAAAGGTTTTCACCGGCCGATCTGACTCCTGTGCCATCAGAGCGACCACGGTGGAAGAATCTACTCCACCGGAGAGAAATGCACCTAGAGGAACTTCGGAGATCATTCGCAGCTTCGTAGATTCACGCAAGATCCGAGTCGCCTCGGCAATGGCATCTTCCTCGCTGATGTCGATCTTGGTCGAAAAGTTGGGCGTCCAATAACGCTGCAATTCGATCTTCCCGTCCTTCCATTTCATCCAGTGGCCGGGTTCGAGTTTTCGGATCTGTTTGAATGCGGTCAACGGTGCCGGGACACACGAGTAGGATAAATATTTGTCGATGGCTTCCGGGTAGACCTCACGGGAAACTGCCGGATGTTCGAGTAGAGCCGAAAACTCTGATCCGAAGATAAGATCGCCGTTCGACTGGAATGAATAGAGAAGTGGCTTTTTGCCTACCCGGTCACGGGCGAGAAACAGTGAGTCGTCAGACGTATCCCAGATCGCGATCGCGAACATTCCGCGCAGGTGTTTGACGCAAGCGGTTCCGTATTCGTCGTATAGATGAACGATCGCCTCTGTATCGGAATTTGTATAAAGGCGATGCCCGCGATCGATCAGTCCTTTCCGCAATTCTTGGTAGTTATAGATCTCCCCGTTAAAGACGATCCACTTTGATCTGTCTGAATTGTGAATAGGCTGTTGGCCGCCGGCAAGATCGATGATAGCGAGTCGGCGCATCGCCATCCCGACATTTCGGTCAATATAGAAACCGTCCTCGTCGGGCCCGCGATGGTGGATCGCCTCATTCATCCGCTCCAGTATCGAGCGGTCCACGGCTGCACCGCCGCTATTAATAAATC
>CAYTDJ010000126.1:0-7082 GCA_964436265.1 uncultured Chloracidobacterium sp.
TGAAAATGGTTGCAAACACTATGAAAAATGTAAAACGTTTCATTTTGATTCCCCATTTTTCACACAGCAAATTGAGTACCAAGAAAGTGCCGCTTAATTGCCGGGTTTGTAAATCCGCTCTGTATGCCCGGTCAGCTGAGACGGGTAAAAATAGACCTCCCGCAAGCTCCCCGTGCTGTACCGTTCGGCCTGGTCATTAAAATGCTTAGACTTGGGGTCACCACTCTCGCCGCCTGCCGTTACGGCCTTTGCACGGATCGTTTTTCCGAATTCAACGACTGCAACAAAGCTGTTTCCGCTCGTTCCATACCATTTCTTCGAACCTCGAAACGGCCTTGCCCCGAACGAAGCAAGCGAACCCAAGTTTCCGGATGTGAAACCGACTGGGATGCTAGGTGCGGCATCGCTGAACGGATGCACTATTTCAGGTGAGATCCGTTGGAAACGGTTGATCTCACCCCAAGGAATTTGCCATTTACCGAAATCCAAGGTGAGTTTGTCGGAGGCGGCAGACAAGGACTCCAACATCTGAAGGGCGGTCGCTTTTGTCGAAATAAAATTTTCGGGAGACATGCCAGACTTTCGGCCCTCGGCGGCGACCTTGCGAACGAGGTTGTCCGCCCAAAAAACGGCTAGAGACGTGGGAACCGAATCGGTCGCCCATCTCAGGTCCCACGAGCGAAGGAGTTCGATCTGGCCGGACAGTTTGACCTTTATCGGATCACCCGCAGGCAATTCATCCCAGGCTTTTATCAAAGCCGGCAGAGTCTTTTCAAACCACGGCAGATAGCTATCATATGCTGCCGCGTTCAGCGATTCCAAGGTGAAGTCTTTCTTGTTTTGAAGCACCAAGACAGCGTGGCGGCCGCGGGCACTTTCCTCGCCGCTGTCAACATACTTCGGATAATCGGACTGTTTCAGGCTGCTCGATCCCGCAGCAGCCCAAGGCCAGTCGTTACTGTTATATACCCAACCAGTCGCCGGGTTCTTCAGGTTTGGCAGCTCATTGAACGAGAGTATCCCTTTCCAATCGGACGCGGGGTCGCTCCCGTCAACTGGTTCGGTCCAATCGAACTTTGGGTCACGCCGCGGCACAAAGTTCGGGTGAAAGTAGGAGATATTGCCGTCGGCATCGGCATAGAGCGTAGCGTTCGAAGAATTGGCCTGCAGAGCCATTACCTGTTTGAACTCCGTATAGTTCCTCGCCTTTGTGCGGCCGTATGATTGCATCAGAGCTTCGACCGGCTTGTTCATCAAACCGATGCTGACCCATTTGCCATTTTCAGACCGTATGATCGGACCATGATGTGTATGAAACGTTGTGAACAAGCGTTCCGCAGAGCCGTGACCAGTCTTGACCACAACCTTGATCGTCTTGACTGTCATTGGGCGCTCGTCAGAGCCGTGTTTGTAAAAGTAACGATCCCCCTTCTTGACGACGGTTTCTAGGAACTCGTCAATAGCATCGACAGCGCTCGATGTGTGCATCCATCCAAGGCGTTCGTTGAAGCCTTGATAGATAAAGAACTGGCCCCATGTGACCGCACCATAGGCATTGAGTCCCTCTTTGCTTGTCATCTGCAATTCGGAACGGAAGTAGAACGACGTGTGAGGATTGATCAGCAGCAAAGCGTTCTTATTAACCGTGTTAACCGGGGCTATCGCTATACCATTAGAACCTGTCGGTTCAGCTAAAGGATCACGCGCGACCGGTTCGGCGTAAGCCATTGCGTTCTTCTCGTAAAAGGCGCGAAGCTGACGAAGATCGATGTTCTCAATGTCACCGCCAATACTGCCTTCGGTAAAGCTGAGGGCCATCCACGGCTCGAACCTGGTGATGACGCGAGGCTTAACGTCAGGATGTTTCGATAGGTAAAAATTCAATCCATCCGCCCAAGCGGTCATTAGTTTCTTAAGCCAGACCGGGCTCTTTGAGTACTGTAATTTAAGGTCCTCAGGATCGATAAACAACCGTTGCCGAAGGTCGCTCCATATCGCCGACTCACCTTCGGCCTCAGCCATTCGGCCAAGCGAATTCAAGTAATTTGTCTCGATTCGATTGAAATCATCCTCCGCCTGAGCGTAGATCATGCCGAAGACGGCGTCAGCATCAGACTTGCCCGAAACATGAGCGATGCCCCAATCGTCGCGAGTGATCGTTACATTCTGAACATGCGCGGCCCAACGCCGCTGTTCAACGCTCTGGGCTGATACCGCCAAGTAAGAAAAAAGGAAAATGACGAAAAAGGAAAATCGTGTCAGGCAGACGATGGGTTGCTTCATTTGTATGCGTGCGAAAAGAAGGACAAAAATGGTGCTGAGGGCGGGAATCGAACCCGCACGCCCCTAAGGACACGGGATTTTAAGTCCCGGGCGTCTACCAATTCCGCCACCCCAGCACGTATTTGAAGATTAACACGAGACAATTCGCCAACAAAAGGCATTCATGGTTGGATCATCGTGTAACTGCTTGCGATGGGCTATGTTATCATTGCCGCAGAATCTCTTGTTTTCCAAAGTTATGGAAAAGCTGACCTGGATCGTTTGGCTTATTCTTGGCGTGATGTTGATTGTCGCGGAGACGTTTACGCTGGGGTTCGTACTTCTTTGGTTTGGGATCGGTGCGTTTGCTGCGGCACTCGCGGGCTTTTTTGAGGTCGGTTTGCTGTGGCAGTTTGTTATCTTTGCGGCTGTCTCGATCGCGCTTACAGCAATGTCGCGTACGATCTTTTCTAACTATCTCGCTCACCGCGACGAAGACACGGTCAAAATGGGCATCGATTCACTGCCTGGTCAGATTGGAACGGTCTCATTGGGAAGCACGGGTGCACTTAATGAAGGTGCAGTTAAAGTCTATGGCTCAACGTGGACTGCTTTTCCTGTCGACAGCGATACTAAGTTGATCGAGGGCGAAAAGGTAGAGGTCGTTAGTGTGAAAGGCTCGTCTATTTATGTGAGGCCCGTAGTTAAGGAACTGCCGGGCTGGCGGGGCGACTAAACTATCTCAGCAGTGTCGTTTTCATCGAGATCCTGGTCGGCCGTGTCGTGAATATTCCCCAGATCGATAAGTTCCAACTGAACATCTTCACCTTCCGGTTCTGGTAGGCCGTCGCCCGTAAGCTTTGCGATTATGACGGTGATATTGTCCTCGCCGCCATTCTCGTTCGCTTCTTTCACCAATTCGGCACAGGCTTGTTCGAGTTTTTCGACGTTTTCTGTGACGATCCGCTGCATGCTCGCCGCGCTGACCTTGTTTGAAAGACCGTCGCTGCAGAGAAGGACAACGTCGTCACGGCTCGGGCTCAGCCGGGCAGAAACCGGGTAGATCTCGTTCTGTGCTCCGAGAGCCTGTAGTATTACGTTTTTCAACGTATGTGTCTCAGCTTCTTCCGGCGAGATCTGCTGTGCATCGATCAGTTGTTGAACGAGCGATTGATCTTTCGTGATCTGGTAGATCCGTTCGTTGCGGATAAGATAGGCACGGCTGTCACCCACTTGGATAATATCTACACCGCGCGGCGTCAATCCCAATCCGGTGAACGTCGCTCCCATGCCCTGAAACTGCGGGTCTGATCGGCCTTGCTGATGTACCAAATAGTTTGCGTAAACGGTCGCATTATAAAGTTTTGCGATGAGGTTATAATCCATCGCTTCAGGTGTAAGGGTTTCCTCGATGTCTTCGTGAAGCAGTTTCTCGCAGACGCTCTCAACAGCCAACTTACTCGCAACCTCGCCTGCAAGTGCACCGCCCATGCCATCTGAGACCGCAAGCACGATACCGTTATCGTCCACGTCGAACGTCTGAGATTCGATCACGAACTCGCCGCTGTCCTGCGAGCTGGTCCACGCCCGCGAGCGAGCAATATTCAGCAGGAGGTAATTATCTTCGTTGCCGCGGCGAACGCGGCCTACAT
Organism: uncultured Chloracidobacterium sp.; assembly: GCA_964436265.1. GTDB lineage: Bacteria > Acidobacteriota > Blastocatellia > Pyrinomonadales > Pyrinomonadaceae > OLB17. The sequence goes on from CAYTDJ010000126.1 coordinate 3,915, forward strand.
GCGAAGTTGCGTGTATCTCGGCAGTGAACATATTTATCGCAGTTCGGACTAAGGTACTACTAGTGAGGCGTTTGTACCAAATGCTCCGGACTAACTCAAAGCATGATCGAGGTCTTCGATTATATCCTCTACATCCTCAATTCCGACAGAGATCCTGACGAGCCCATCGGTTATTCCAAGTTTATCTCGTGTTTCTTTGGGCACTGAAGCGTGCGTCATCGTGGCCGGGTGCGAGATCAGCGATTCGACGCCGCCCAGACTTTCACCCAGAGTACAAAGTTTGACGCTTTCCAAAACCTTTTTTGCGTTTTCAAGAGATCCGGTCTCAAAAGACACCATTCCGCCAAACCCGGACTGTTGTTTCTTTGCGAGTTCGTGCTGCGGATGCGAAGTAAGTCCTGGGTAATAAACCTTCTGAACCTTTGGATGTTCAGCCAGAAAATTCGCCACGACCCGCCCATTCCTGTCATGAGCCTCCATGCGGACCGCAAGAGTTTTGGTCCCTCGGAGAACCAGGAACGAATCGAAGGGCGAGAGTATTGCTCCAATACCGTTCTGAACGAACTTGATCCACTCGGCATCCTGTTCGTCGTTCAAAGCGACAAAACCCCCCACGCTGTCAGAATGACCATTCAGGTACTTCGTCGTCGAATGAACAACTATATCCACACCGAGGTCGATCGGCTTCTGAAAATACGGCGACATGAAAGTGTTGTCGCACACAACCTTGGCTCCACGCGCATGTGCCAGTTCGGAAACGGCCGCCAGATCGGTGACGGTCATTACCGGATTGGTCGGCGTTTCCACGAAGAGCATTTTCGTGTTTGGTCTAAACGCCTGTTCGAGATCGGCAATGTTCGATGTGTCCGCGAGATCAAATTCGACGCCGTAATTTGAAAGTATCCTGCTAAAAAGACGAAACGTGCCGCCGTAAGTGTTGTCGCCAAGTATCACATGGTCGCCAGCCTTTACTAACTTCAAGGCAGCGTCGATCGCGGACATCCCGGAGGCAAACGCGAATCCGAACCTGGCGTTTTCCAAAGCCGAAATGTTCTTTTCCAGAGCAAGGCGAGTCGGATTCTGGGTTCGTGCGTACTCAAAACCCTTGTGTTTGCCAAGACCTTCTTGTGCGTATGTGGATGTCTGGTAGATCGGGACACTCACGGCCCCAGTGGCAATGTCGGGCTCATTTCCGGCGTGGATTGCAATTGTCGAAAAGCCCATAATTTGGCGCAACAAGAACGTCAGCTTGGTAAATCTTAGTGTTCGTAAGTAGGGGGCGAAGACAACGAAACCGCCGTGTTTACGAGCCTTTATGGTAACTTGCTAAAAAGAAAATTGCAAACAGGTGGCCGGGCGGAAAAAACATTAGTGAAAGCAAATCAAATAACAAGAAACGGGAGTTCTTCACGCCGTTTTTCTTCAAATTCAGTGATCGAGCCGTCGTGAAGGAGTGTGAGGGCAATGTCGTCCAAACCATTGAACAGACAATATTTACGGAACGGATCGATCTGAAACTCTCGCCGATATCCGTCAGAGCCCGTCGCCGACTGAGTTTCCAGGTCAACCGTCAATGTGTAGTTTGGTTCGCTATCGATCGTTTTAATTAGGGCATTGACGCTCTCTTCATCGAGAACGACCGGCAGTATTCCCGTTTTAAGGCAGTTGTTATAAAAAATATCCGCAAAACTTGGGGCGATCACCACGCGAAATCCATGGTCAAGCAGACTCCAAGGAGCGTGTTCGCGCGATGATCCACATCCGAAGTTCGCACCAGCGACCAGGATAGACGCATCATTGTACCGTGGATCATTCAATACGAAGTCCGGGTTTTCATTTCCCTGGGCGTCGTATCGCCAGTCGTAAAAAAGGAACTCGCCGTATCCCGTTCGCTCGATCCGCTTCAGAAACTGCTTTGGGATGATCTGATCCGTGTCGATATTTGCCAGGCCGATCGCCACGCAGGTTCCGGTTTGAGTCGTAAATCTTTCCACTATTGGTCCTTGAATTTCCAGTTTCGCACGTCGACAAAATGACCTGCAACGGCGGCCGCAGCGGCCATTGCCGGACTGACTAGATGGGTCCGCCCTCCTCGTCCCTGCCGGCCTTCAAAATTTCGATTGCTTGTGGACGCACAACGTTCACCGTCGCGAAGTACATCGTCATTCATCGCAAGGCACATCGAACAACCGGCGTCGCGCCATTCGAATCCGGCATCGGTAAAGACCTTAGCGATACCTTCGTCTTCCGCCTGCTTTTTCACGAGCATAGAACCAGGCACGACCATGGCGTTAACACTGCCTTTCACGGTGTAACCACGGACGACATTTGCCGCCTCTCGGAGGTCTTCGATCCTTGAATTCGTACATGATCCTATGAAGACGCGGTCAATGCTGATCGAATCTATTGGCCGTGCGGGTTCGAGCGCCATGTATTCAAGGGCGCGCTCGTAGCTTCGGCGCTTTGTTTCATCGATTATCGACGACGGGTCAGGCACCGAACTTTCTACAGTCACAGACATTTCCGGCGACGTTCCCCACGTGACGAACGGCGCGAGCTCACCTGCATTCATCTCGACAATCTTGTCAAATTTTGCCCCTCTGTCTGTCGGCAGCGATCTCCAATATTCGACACAACGGTCCCAATTCTCATCCTTGGGTGAAAAAGTTCGGCCTTTGAGATACGCAAATGTCTTTTCGTCCGGAGCGATCAGACCGGCGCGCGCACCTGCCTCGATACTCATGTTACAGACGGTCATTCGGCCCTCGACTGAAAGCGAACGGATCGCAGTACCGGCATACTCGATCACATGACCGGTGCCACCGGCTGTTCCGATCTTGTTGATTATTGCGAGGATCAGGTCTTTAGCAGTTACGCCGAACGGGAGGTCTCCGTCAACATCAACTAATAGGTTCTTAGCCTTGTTTTGCCGAAGAGTCTGGGTAGCAAGTACGTGCTCTACTTCGCTGGTGCCGATGCCGAACGCAAGAGCACCGAAGGCGCCGTGTGTCGAGGTGTGCGAATCACCGCAAACGATCGTCATTCCCGGGCGAGTCAATCCTTGCTCTGGACCGAAGACATGGACGATACCTTGTTCTATTCGGTCAAGATCGTAAAGCGGAACCGTGAACTCCTTGCAGTTCCTGCGAAGGGTTTCGACTTGTTTCG
>CAYTDJ010000127.1:0-7078 GCA_964436265.1 uncultured Chloracidobacterium sp.
AAGGTCGATCTTGGGCACGCTGCCTTTCTCGATCAGTTCATCCGTTGAAATGCCGGCAACGCTCTGGGCAAATTCGCTCACCGAAAGATCTTCTTGCGTTACGCCGAGCATCGCGATCACATCGCCTTCGTTCTTGAAACCCTGCGTGATCATCTTCCGCGTATCGTCGATCAGCCCGACCATGCCTATCGTCGGCGTCGGCAAAATGCCTCGTCCATCGGTTTCGTTATAAAAAGAGACATTGCCCGAAACTACCGGAGTTTCAAACGCCTCGCACGCCTCTTTCATTCCGTCGATAACGTCCGCGAAGGACTGCATCACTTCCGGCCGTTCGGGAGACGCGAAATTCAAACAGTTCGTCACCGCGATCGGTTTTGCACCGACGCAAACAACGTTTCGCGCAGCCTCGGCGACCGCGAGTTTCGCTCCTTCCTTTGCGTCGACAGAGACATATCGGCCCGGGCCGTCCAAACACATCGCGATCGCGCGACGAGTTTCTTTTACGCGAATGACCGCAGCATCGGCTCCGGGCAATACCGCAGTGTTAGTCCGCACCATCGAATCATATTGCTCGTAAACCCAGTGCTTCGAGCAGATATTCGGCGACGCCATCAGCGTTTTCAATGCTTGCCCCAGATTCCACGTCCCGAGTCTTAAGTCGATCACATCGGCTGACTTTGGACGTGAAGCTTGTGACATCGGACGTTGATATTTCGGTGCTTCGTCGGTCAACGCCTGAACCGGCAGATCAGCCTCAAGCACTCCATTGTGGATGATGCGAAGCCGGTCGCCTTCGACCACTTTTCCGATAACTACCGCATCAAGGTCCCACTTGTTGAAGATCTCGACAAGTTCTTTTTCGCGTCCCGCGCGGGCGACGATCAACATGCGTTCCTGTGACTCCGAAAGAAGCATTTCGTACGCCGTCATTCCCGTTTCACGCTGCGGGACAAGCGTCAAGTCGAGTTCGAGTCCCGTCCCGGCGCGGGCCGCCATCTCGACCGAAGAACTTGTCAGGCCGGCGGCACCCATATCCTGGATACCGGCGATAGCGCCGGAACGCATCGCCTCTAGACAAGCTTCGAGCAAGAGCTTTTCGAGGAACGGGTCGCCAACCTGAACTGTAGGGCGTTTTTCGAGTGCTGCATCATCAAACTCTGCAGATGCCATCGTCGCACCGTGTATGCCGTCGCGGCCAGTCTTGGCACCAACATAGAGCACCGGATTGCCGATGCCTTCAGCCTTGCCGAAAAAGATCTGATCTTTGCGGACGATGCCGAGCGCGAACGCGTTAACGAGCGGGTTTAGGCTGTATGATTCGTCAAAGATCACCTCGCCGCCGATCGTCGGAACACCAAAGCAGTTACCGTAATGTCCTATGCCCTCAACGCATCCCTTCAATATGGAACGATTTCGCTTCCCGTGTTTAACATCGTCCAATGGGCCGAACCTCAGGCTGTTCATCGCCGCTATCGGCCGCGCACCCATCGTAAAAACGTCGCGTAAGATGCCGCCGACGCCGGTCGCGGCTCCCTGAAACGGTTCGATGAACGAAGGGTGATTGTGAGACTCGACCTTGAACGCCACGCACCAATCGTCGCCGATGTCCACCACACCGGCGTTCTCTCCCGGCGGCACGATAACTCGAGGTCCAGACGTTGGCAGCCTTTTGAGATGAACCCGTGAAGACTTATAAGAACAATGTTCCGACCACATCACGCTGAATACGCCTAGTTCGGTCAGATTAGGCTCGCGGCCCATTATCTGCTTTATCTTTTCGTATTCTTCGGCTGTTAGGTTGTGTTGATCGACAATTTCCGGCGTGATAACTGTTTCGTTCATCTTCTGTTGACTTCCCGTAGCTAAAACAAAACAGTCATTCTATCGTTTTGAAAAGATGATGTCGATTTTGAAAGGCTGAAATAAGGAGAGGATGTTTGTGGCCACAGAGTTCTCAGAGGTAACTACGTTCGGTCTCTCGTATTACCTAATGTTCTCTGTGGCTAAATATGGTTAGGCCATCGCGGGTGCGCCGAACGCCGCCCATTCTTCTTTCGATGGTCCGTAGACTCCGGGAACTGCCAATCCGGCTTGCCGCATGAGCACCGTCATCTGTCCTCGATGATGTGCCTGGTGAGCGATCAGGTAAAACAACGTCAGGCCTCGTGCCCAAGTCTCGCCGTACATATCGTCGGTTTCAAGCAGCGTCTCGTCGGTCCAATTCGCGCTGATCTCGTCCGCGACAGATCTAGCGGCTTTCTCATATGCCGATGCGATCTCGGCCGCCGTCGCCGGACACTCTTGATCAAACAATGGCGCATCGACCTTCAATCCGACCTTTCCCGGCATCTCGCCCAGTGTCTGCGTCAGATGCCACCCAAGAAACCCGAGCGTTCTGCCGTCTTCACATACCTTTTGCCCGAGCGATTCGTCCGTCAATGCGTTCAGGATCTTGCCCGTCATCTCGGCTTCGTACGCCCAGTCCTTCTGAAAATCTTCGATCTTTCTCAGCATAGAAAATCTCCTTGAGTCTTAGATAAGAATATGTTGCATCCACAATACTACGTCTCATCACAGGAAAAATCAACCTGCATCGACTGTATTGTTATTGTGAGGAGATCACCGCCATTCCGCGATATACAAAAACGCTCTGCCTGAAATCGTCAGGCTTCAGGGCGTTCAGCGTAACCGGTCCGTCAGGGCGGAGTTCTTTAAGGATCGGTTCGAAATTCTTTTCACTTGCGAGGTGTTGTTCGCGGTTCTTGTAACGCGTGACGAGGACAAGGTCAAACGGCGCGTTTGTGTCCGGTAAAGACTCAAGGACTTCGTAGGAATGTATAACTCCCCGTTTCAATGCCTCTACGCGATACGGCTTCCAATTATTTTCGTAAAAATACATTGCCTCATCGCGTTTACCATCCTTTATCTTCACGTAGTCGATGGTGACGTAAGTTGGGTCCGCTGCGGCTGACGCAAGGAGCTTGTTCAGTTCCGTCCGTATGGTCGCCAAAACGATCTTGCCCTCGCGAAAGTATGCGAGCTTTCCGTCCGGCGAATAGAGGGCCGTAAACGGCATCCCACCGCGCCAGTCTTTGGAGATCGATGTGATCACACCGCTCTCGTCATTTGTCTTTAGAAGGTATGCCGGCATCTCCGCTTTCATCGAGGAGAGGAACTTTGGCACGGTCGTCGCGATGTCTTCCACGTCGTCGAGCGACACAGTAATGAAATCGATCTTGCCTTTGTACTCCTTATCTAATTGAACGAGTTCGGGAAACTCTTCACGGCAAGGGTCGCACCAGGTTGCCCAAAAGTTAATCAGAAGCGGCTTTCCATTCGGAACGAGAAGCTTCTTGAATAAGATCTCGTTGACCTGCGTGACCTTGATCGCCGGTTTTGGCGTCGGCCTTGCCGGCGACTGCGAATGGATCGCAATAGATAAAATAAGGACGAAAAGCAGGCAAACCCCCGCTTTCGTCCTGATCGAGATTTTAGTTCGCATTGTACTTCTTATTCAGCGACGCGTTTGATGGTGCAGCCAAAGGCGTTTGCACGGGTTTTCGAGATCGGCTTTCCGCCAAGCGACGAATCGAATGCAGTTCGCAGAAATTGCTCCGTAATGTTCTTGCCCGAACGATCGTTATCGATAGCTCCGTGATAGAGCAGTACGTTCTTTGCGTTGAAGTAATAGACTTCAGGCGTAACGGTCGCTCCCCATTTATCTGCCAGCGTATTTCCCTTATCGATCAGAACAGGAAACTTATAACCGAATTCCGCGATGTTCGACTTGACCCAGTTCAGGTCTTCGGTCGCGTTCGAATTTATCCCGACGAAGTTGATGCCTTTTGCCTGATAATCGGCGGCGATCTCGTTTATCCGGTCCTTGTATCCGCGTACTACCGGACATTGTGCCGAAAGCCAGACAACGAGCGTTCCGTTCTTTCCCTTCAAGCCGTCGAGCGTCTGCGTCTTGCCGTCGACATCCGGAAGCGAAAATCCATCTACCGGCGCACCGATCTCGAGACCGGTTTGTGCGGTCGCGGGCGGTGCCAAAACATAACCGGCGATCATCAGAAGGGCCGCCGCTGCAAAGAATTTGAACCTCATTTCTTCGTGCTCCTTTTCAATTTTTAGATCCTAAAAGTTTATCAGCCCCAAAAGGTTGTAACAAGAAAATTTACGAATCTTTACGAACCCACTGACCAAAAGGTTTCTGGAGTCAGAGGCGTGGAAAGATTCAACCGCCCAAAACCTGGGTTCGGGGCGGTTGAAGATAACGGATCGACACCGTCTTTACTGCGGAAGCCTGCCCGGTGTAAGCGGAGCACCGGCCGCTTCGAGTTCCTTCTCAAATTTCGGGAGATCCGTTTCTATCAGGTTCCGCAGCCTTGCAAGAACCGGAGCAAATTCCGAATTCGCCAGATCATAATTTGCTAACTGAGACTGCGTCGGTTTGACCGTTGAAAGCCTGATCGTTCCCGCAACGTTGCCGATGCGCTGTGCGATCGACGGCGGCGGTGTCTCGGTGTTCTCACGGCCTCCGCGGATCTCGTTGATCAGCGAATCGATCAGATTGTCGAATGCCTCAGCCTGTTCGATCAGCTTCTTATTTTCCGTCGGGGCATCGGCGGCCGCACGTTTCAGCAGGCCGATCCTCGTCTTGGCTTCGGTCGCAACATTCGATGCGGCACCGACAGCACGCTGCAGACTCGAAACCTTACGCTGAAATTCCGCGAGCGATTTCGCGTCTTCGGCCGAGATGTTCTCCTTGCCTTCGACCATGACATTAAAGCTCTGCGAACCCGGAAGAGCTGTAACGACGCCGTTCACACGCATCGCCATAGTCACGGTGTACTTGCCAGGCATGACGAGCGGGCCTTGCGGACCTCCACCAAATCCGCCAAAGCCTCCGCCTCCGCCACCACCGCCGGGGCCTCCCGGTCCGCCCGGCTGCTGTGCCGTGATCGCCGGCGGTGTATAACGCATATCCCAAACCGTTCTCTGGATACCGGCACCTGCCGGAGCATTTAGCCTGCGTACGATGTTTCCTTCCGCATCCGTGATCGTAAAGATGACGGCTGGCGGCTCTTCTTCCGTTTCAGCACGCAGTTCGGCTATCGATGGATATTTGAACGGCTGTTTTTTTCGCTCGGCGTCGCGTTCGGCCTCCTGCCGTTTCTGCCGCATCGTCTTCGGAGATTCTTTTAAGAAATAAGTGAACGTTGCGCCGTAGGCCGGATTTGGTGCGGTGTAGAACGATGCACCTTGCGAACCGGCAAACGAGCTGTTTGACCTCACATACATCAACGCATCGTCGACCGGAAACAGCGCCGACTGCTGCTGAACCATCGACGCAGAAACCTGTCGCAACGGCGAGTAATCATCGAGAACATAGATTCCGCGGCCGAATGTGCCCAGCACAAGATCGTTTTCGGTTTTCTGGATGGCGATGTCGCGAACCGCGATCGTCGGCAGACCGCCGCGGAGCTGTATCCATTTTCCGCCTCCATCGACCGAGAAAAACGCTCCGAACTCGGTCCCTACAAACAACAGATTTGGGTTTACGTGGTCTTCAGCGATGGCATAGGTCGAACCTCGTGCGGGCAGGTTCGAAGCGATCGACGTCCACGTCTTGCCCGCGTCCGTGCTTTTTACGATGTAAGGTTTGAAATCGCCGTTTTGATGGTTGTTGAATAGCGCGTAAACCGTGTTTTCATTGTGCTGCGACGCGAGTATCCGCTGAACATAGCTTTGCTCCGGTATACCAGCGATCTTTTCGACCTTTCTCCAGCTTCCGCCGTCGTTTTCCGTGATCTGTATCAAACCGTCATCTGTGCCGACATAGATCAGGCCCTGTTTCTTCGGAGATTCTGACAACGCCGAAGCGTTTCCGTACAAAGCGGTCGATTGATGCTTGGCGATCGCGTCCGGCCCCCAGACTTTACCCATCACCGGAAGGGTGTTCCGGTCAACGCCGCGTGAAAGATCGCCGCTGATCACCTTCCAATCGTCACCGCGGTTGTCCGATTTGAAGAGCTTGTGTCCTGCAAAATAAAGCCGCATATTCGAATGCGGGCTGATGATGATAGGCGAATCCCAATTGTAACGCTGCGATTCGATGCCCTTGCCTTCCATCGGCGCGATGCTCACGCGTTCGCCCGTGCGTTTGTCAAAGCGGACAAGGCCGCCGTTTTGGCTTTCGGCGTAAATGATGTTCGGATCTTTCGGATCCACACGCGATTGAAAACCGTCGCCGCCATTGGTCGCAAACCAATCGGCATTGGCGATGCCTGACGAACTCCTTGTCTTTACCGGGCCGCCAAGTGAATTGTTGTCCTGAGTGCCGCCGTACACGTTGTAAAAGGGAACGTCGGTATCCAGAGCTATATCGTAAAACTGGGCGACGGGAAGGTTCGCTTTGAAATGCCAGTTTGAACCGGCGTCAAAACTCTCATAGATGCCGCCGTCGCAGCCGACAAGGATGTAATCCGTATTGTTCGGATCGACCCAAAGAGCGTGATTGTCCACGTGCTTTAGACGCTCGCCGAGATTTTGCAGCGTGCGGCCGCCGTCGTTCGAGACCTGATTCTGAACGTTCGGCACATATACTCGGTCGACGTCTTTCGGGTCCGCGACGATCTGTCCGTAATACATGCCTTGCGCGATGTTCGGGTTCATTCGCTCCCACGTCGCTCCGCGATCGTTCGACCGAAAAATACCGCTCAAGGTTCCGCTTGCTTCGACGGTCGCATAGACGACGTTTGTATCTGCCGGCGAGATGGAAAGTCCTATGCGTCCAAGGTCACCCGGCGGAAGCCCCGAACGCAAACGGTTCCAAGTGTTGCCGCCGTCGGTCGATTTATAGATCGCGCTTTCCGGTCCGCCGTTTATGAGCGTGTAATAATGCCGGCGACGCTGCCACGTCGCCGCGTACATAACGTCAGGATTCGAAGGGTCGATCACTACGTCCGTTGCGCCCGTGTTCTCGGTTCCAGCTATAACCGCTTTCCACGTTCCTCCGCCGTCCGTTGTCTTGTAAAGTCCTCGTTCGCCGCCACCCGACCATAGCGGCCCTTGC
>CAYTDJ010000128.1:0-7031 GCA_964436265.1 uncultured Chloracidobacterium sp.
TGTTTTGCGAGCATTGCGAGGCGAAACGCGACAGGGTCTTTGCCGGCCGCTGCCGCTACCTCGTCAAGAAAACACTCAGTCGAAAACGCAGTGTGCGAACTTCCGACCGAACGCCAAAACCCGACCGACACGCCAGAGTTCGTGTTGATCCAGTCGCACTGAAAGTTCGGGAAATCGTACGGCAGGTCGGCCGCGCCCTCCACTGATGAACCATCCACCTTTCCGGGCTGGACCCAACCGAATCGCGTCATTATAGAATCGGTCGCGATACGGTGGTGCCAGAAGACCGGGTTTCCGCTCGCGTCCAATCCGGCTGACATTTTGTTGTAGGCGGCCGGGCGATAGAAATCGTTTTGGACGTCGTCTTCGCGCGTCCAAACGACCTTGACCGGTTTGCCGACGGCCTTTGAAACGGTCGCCGCATCGATCACGTAATCAAGCTCGAACCTGCGTCCAAATCCGCCGCCGAGCATGGTCGTGTTCACCTTTACCTTTTCGACGGGAACTCCTGCGATCTTGGCGACAGTCTCCTGCACCTGCATCTGTGCCTGAATGCCGCCCCAGACTTCGGCGCCGTCCGCGCGAACATCGGCAGTAAAGTTCATCGGCTCCATGCAAGTATGCGCAAGGTACGGAGCCCAATACACGGCCTCGACCGTCTTCGCCGCCTTCGGTTTGGCGGCTTCGACATCGCCTTTCTTGCCGGCCTCTAATCCCTTCTCTTTGTTCGCACCGTCGGCGAACTTTGCATAAAGAGTTTCGCTCGAAACGGTCGCCATCGGCCCGTCGTCCCAGGTCACTTTAAGCGCCGTTCGGCCGCGGCGTGCGGCATAATAGTTTTCGGCGACGACGGCCACACCATAGCCAAGCGGAACGATGTTTGTCACACCCTTGATCGCCTTCGCAGCAGCATCGTCAACGCTCTTCACTTTTCCGCCGATCACAGGCGAACGCAGGATCGTGGCATAAAGCATTCCCGGAACCTTTACATCGAGGCCAAAGACAGCTTTGCCCGTAACCTTATCCGGCGTGTCCAGTCTCTTAATTCCTTTTCCGATGTATTTGAAATCTTTTGGATCCTTGAGTTTTGGCTCTGCAGGAGGAGTTATCTTTGCGGCCGCTTCCAATAGGTCGCCGTACTTCACCTTGCGCGAACTCGCCGTATGTACGACCTCACCGTTCGCTGCCTTTAGTTCGCCCACAGGCGCACCTAATTGCTGCGCCGCTGCCGCGACAAGCATTTCCCTGACCGCAGCCGCCGACTTTCTCAGCGGCATGAAGAACGCCTTTACACTCGAACTTCCGCCGGTGCCTTGCATTCCCATTTGCGGGTTGATAAATGCCTTGTCCGCGGGAGCCGATTCATAGCTGACGTTAGCCCAATCGACCTCAAGTTCGTCCGCGACGATCATCGGCAGGGAAGTGAGTACGCCCTGCCCCATCTCGACCTGGCCCACGACTACGGTTACCTTGCCGTCCTTCGCTATCTTGATGAAAGCGTTAGGTTGAAAATCAGCGGCCGGTTCAGGTGGTTTTATGCCCAAACGCTCTTCCGCTCTGGTAACCAGCGGAATATTCAGCCCCACGACCAACGCGCCGCCGGCGGCCAAGGAAGCTTTCAAAAACGAACGCCGATCCATTTCCGGTTTTGCTGTCATTTCGCACCTCCATTGATCGCGGCCTTTTTGATCGCGTCACGAATTCGGTTATAGGTCCCGCAGCGGCATATAATCCCGGCCATCGCTCGGTCGATGTCCGCGTCGGTTGGCTTCGGAGTAGTCTTTAGCAGGACAGCCGCTGTCATTATCTGTCCGGATTGGCAATAGCCGCATTGAGGCGCGTCTGCGTCGATCCATGCCTTCTGCAGCGGATGACTGCCGTCTGGTGAAAGCCCTTCGATCGTCGTGACTTCTTTGCCCGCGACCGAACTCAGCGGCGTTATGCACGAACGTCTCGCCTCGCCATCTACATGCACCGTACACGAACCGCACTGGGCAATGCCGCAGCCGAACTTGGTGCCGGTAAGCCCGATCTCATCTCGTAAAACCCAAAGCAGCGGCGTGCTTGGGTCCGCCGAAATGTCATATTGCTTACGGTTAACACTGATCTTTGCCATTGTTGTCGCCTCGCTCCAAATCAGATCGAATTAAATCAAATTGTTTTAATTACGCACACATTGTAGCACGCCCGTTCCAACATTCCCCACGTTAAATGAGGTTGACTTGAATGAACAAATGTGAAAGATTTCATCGATCAAACTCAACATATTAAAACTCGGTCTGTTTTTCAGTTCTGCAGAAAATCTCCCCGGCGTTTCGACGGAGCTACATGAAAGCAAATAGGATTGAGTCGATTATCAACTCATTGGTCTTAGCGGCGGGCTGTACGATCGGAGGATTGTCAGTATTCGGCCAGCAGTCCGAAATATCGTACCCGGTACCGCTTCAGGTAAGGGTCGAGTCATTCAGATGGTATGCCGAACCGATCGCTCAGACGCCCGTCCGCATACCTGAGCGATACAGAAATGGTGTTCCTGAGCGCCCTCCGGAAAAGGATCCTTACCGGTTCGTTTACGAGATAAGGATGCGAAATCTTACTCATAAGGACATCCTCTCGGTAACTTTGAAGTATGACCTCTTCGATCGCTTGTCCGGTGAACTGATGTCGAGCCGCGAATTTACCAGCGACGAACGGATCAAGGCTTACGGCAGGAAAACTCTACTGTGTGTTTCGCGAGTCCCGCCGACGCGCGTTATCGATACCGCCCTTTTGTTACTGAACAATCAACAGCCTTATAAGGAGTCGGTCAGTATAACGTCGATCACTTTTCGCGAGTACAAGAAAGGTCGGTCGGTTCGCAAAAAGACCAATTAAACGGCGGTGGACCAGTGCCTCAGGTTTCTGTCGCGATCCTTTTGATCTAAAGATCTTTATCAATTGGAATCGGCCGAATCAAGAACGACCTCAGGATTGTCCGCAATGAACTGGTCACGCGGTTTCGAATCGATCTCGCCTCTAAGGGGTTTCGTGCCCACGTTTGCGCGGAAATTTCCGTTGTCGTCGTACAGCCGTCGATACTGGGCTGAATTTCGGATGACGCCCTGTACGTAGCCTTTCGTCTCGCGAAACGGGATGGCTTCGACAAACTCGTCGATTTCTATAGGAAGCGTCGCCCGCCATTGCGGTACGCGTCCCGGACCCGCGTTATATGCAACAGCCATATATTCGATCCGTCCGTATTTTTCGAGCTGGTCCTTCATATATGCCGTGCCGAGTTCGATGTTGAGCGGCGGACTGTTCAGCAAGAGGTCGGTAGTGACCGACGAAGTTTTGGAAACATATTTTTTGGCCATTGTCTGAGCCGTCGGCAATATCAACTGCATCAGGCCGTAAGCATTTGCTCCCGATCTTGCTTTCGGGTTAAAGACCGATTCTTGACGGATCAAACCTGCAACCTGGTAAGCATCCAGGCCCCGCTGACCTGCCCAATACTTGATGTCGCTCCAATGTATAAGCGGATAAAATATTTCCCATTCCTCTTTCCCCATCTCCTCGGGAAACATCTGCGAGTAGTCAGGATAACTGCGGGCCAGAGCGAGCAGAGCGTTCACGTTGTCGCCCTTGAAGCGATAATAGCGCGCAAGTGCAAGATTGATCTTCGGTGAGTTTTGTGCGGTGCGTTTCGCTTCATTAAGCTCTGCCAGTGCCCAGTCGAACAAGCCGATCGTGCTAAGTTCGTCTGACTTCTCCGCTCGTGCTAATTCGGCCGGGCCGGACGTTTCCGGAGACACTGTCACGGTCTTGAGATTCGCGGCGGCTTTCGCAACGAGCGGATCCGGGGACGCTCCGCCCGAACATTTTCCTTGCGACCTCATCGCGTCAAGCCGCTGCTGTGCGATGTAACCATACCAGTTCGCCGAATAGCGATAGATGACAGCGTTGTATAGCGTACAGGCAACTGCGTCTTTGCCTGCTCTTTCGCTGTCCCGTGCCGCCCAGTAACCGGCCTTGCCGCGGTTGGTCGTATCTTTGTCCACGTACCGCGCCAGATGTTCGATGAACATCTGCGACGACCGCGCATAGTCGTTCGCGTCATGGGCCATCCACGCAATTTCAAACTGTGCCTGTGCGACCTCGACCGCGTTCGGATAATTCGCGAGGGCCGCCCCGAGGAAATACTGCTCCTCGCCCTTGTTCTTGGCGTCACGTGCCGCAAGACCCGCATCGACCCAAGCCTTTGGGGTCAGTTTGCCATTAGGAAACGCTTGCCGCATCTCTTCGGCGGTGCGTCTAGCGTCGGGCCAGAGTCTGTTTTTAGCGTAGCCGATGAGTAGTTCGTAATATGCCTGTTCTTTTTCCTTTGCCGACGCAAGGATAGAATTGAAGGCCGCCTGTGCATCCGACATCTTCTTTACGCTTGCCAGAGTGACGACGCGTTTAAGGTTCAGATCGGGGGTCAACGATGCGGGAAATCCCGTCACGAGAGCTGCGAACGCTTTGTCAGCGTCTGCATAGTTCTTTGCGGCATAGAGCTTTTCGGCCCGCGTCCTTATTTCTTCGGCGTTCTGCGGGGTCAGCGACTGCGCCAGTGCCGTCAGTTTTGTTTCTGCTTCTTTAGCTTCGCCTCCACCTGCGCCAAAAAAATATGTGCGGCGATAGAAAGCTGTCGCGTTTGCCTGATCGCCAAGAGCCTCGTAAGCCTTTGCCGTAGCAAGCAGGGCACTCGGGTCGTTTCGCTTGTTCAGATCACCCAAAAAGGCCGGAACCTTTGCGCCGTTTCCGGATGCGGTCGCGGATGCGGCCCACAAGATCCTTGCCTCGTCGTCCCTGATCGAATCAGGAAATTCCGCGATCAGGTCCTCAAACGCCGCCATCGCTCCGTTGTGGTCACCCGCGTTCTGCAGAGCCTGTCCCCGCAACCACAAGGCGTGATCGGCGAGCTTGGTCTGCTTCGCAAATACATCCGTATTCAGCAACGCCGCCGCGCCTGCAAAATCCTTGTTCTCAAATCTGATGCGTGCCCGAAGAAGTTTTGCCAAAGCTCCCGTTTTCTTTCCGGCAAATCGCGATTCGATCTGCGCCACGGCCTCCTCTGCGGGCAGCTTTCCGTCCTTTGTCATTTGCCGAAGCGATTCGAGGGCCTGCTGTTCGGTCTGTGCCGAGCAAGCCACCGAAAACACCGCAAGCAGCATCGCAAGCATCGGAAACAATGTTTTTGCTGGAACTCTAGGACTGATCTTCATGTATTTGGGCCGCTCCTGAGATCGTTAGATGCAGGGTCGGGAAAGTGTTTTGTCTGCATTAGACTCGGTTTTCAAACGACGTCAAAAGAATTATATGATAACAAAACGTCCGGTCTGCCGTATCTCTAATCTATGAAGTTCGTTCTACCCGCTCTCATCTTTTTGCTTATTCTTTCGGCCGGGCTATCAGCGCAGATCGTAAGGCCGACGGCGACTCCAAAGCCCGACGAAGATGTCGTAAAGATATCGACCAATCTGATCCAGATCGACGTCAGCGTTACCGACAAAAAGGGCAGCGTTGTAAAGGGCCTGAAACCGGAGGATTTCGAAATATATGAGAACGGCGTAAAGCAAGCGATAACCAATCTCTCTTTTATCAGCTCCGTCCGCGAGACCGAAGAACCCGCAAAACCCGCTGTTGGAAACGTCACGGTTCCCATCCCGCCGACCGCATTAAGGCCGGAACAGATCCGCCGAACGGTCGCGCTCGTCGTCGATGATCTATCGCTTTCATTTGAAAGTGCTTACCAGACGCGGCGTGCCCTGCGGAAATTCGTCGATGAACAGATGCAGGAAGGCGACCTGGTCGCGATCATCCGCACCGGCGCGGGCATCGGCGCGCTGCAGCAATTCACCTCTGACAAACGCATCCTCTACGCGGCCATCGAGCGTGTGAAATGGAATCCGATCGGAAACAACAATACGGGAGCATTCGCACCGCTGGAACCAAAAATACAGGCCGAGGAAACACCCGAGCCCGAACCGGGCGAACGCACACCTGAGGGCGTCGAACGCGAGTTCAACGATTTCCGCGCAAATTATTTCGCCACCGGAACTCTCGGCGCGGTCGATTACGTGATACGCGGAATGAGCGAATTGCCGGGCCGGAAATCGATAATTCTATTTTCACAAGGCTTCAAATTGTATAACGAAGATGCAGTCGGATTTCGGGAAGCCAGCATCATCATGAACTCGCTTCGCCGCCTCATCGACCAGGCAAACCGCGCGTCGGTGGTCATATACTCGATAGATCCCCGCGGGCTCGCGGTGACCGGCATTACCGCCGCCGACAGCACCGCCGGACGCACGCCTGAAGAGCTTCGCCAGACCGAGAGCGACCGAAATACAGAGCTGATCGATACACAGGACGGATTGCGGTTTTTGTCCGGCGAAACGGGCGGCTTTGCGGTCGTTAACAACAACGATATTGCCGGCGGTGTTCGCCGAGTCTTGAACGATCAGAGCTATTACTTGATCGCCTCCGAACCCGATTCCGAAACGTTCGACGCAGCGAAGCGTCGCTTCAACCGTCTCGAGGTTCGCGTGAAGCGCGACGATGTAAACGTCCGTTACCGCAGCGGTTTCTTTAACAACGCAACCCAGGCTGCTGCTCAGGCACCGGTCGCCAAAACTCCGCTCGAACAGATACAGAACGCTCTCACGTCGCCGTTTGCCGTAAACGGCATCTCGCTTCGTCTTAATTCGCTCTTTGCCAACGACGCAAGGAACGGGAACTTTGTCAGGTCGCTGATCCATGTGAAAGCCGCCGACCTGAAATTCACCGATGAGCCTAACGGGAACAAAAAGGCTGCATTCGATGTGCTAGCCGCGAGTTTTGGCGACAATGGACAGATCGTCGATCAGATCGGGAGATCATATATTGTCGATATGAAGCCCGACGTATATCGGAGGATCCTTCGCGACGGATTCGTTTACCATTTCATGTTCCCGGTCAAGAAGCCGGGAGCGTATCAATACCGTGTCGCGATCCGCGATCCGCAGACCGGT